>NZ_JBFAOO010000028.1:0-54896 GCF_040675265.1 Microbispora sp. NPDC049633 | reverse complement strand
ACCGCCTGGCCTCCGTTCTGCAGTGTATTACTGACGGGTCTAGTCCCTATGGCCCGCCAACCCCCGGCCCCCCCCCACCCCCCCCCCCGGCGGCGGGGGGCCCCGCCCCCCCGGCACGGGCCACGACCCCGGATGCGCCCGGTCGCTAACGAGTGATCCGTACGTCGTCCACACCGGCCTCGACCAGGCTGGCGGTCGACTCGTCCCCGGCTTCGATCACCACGCGCACGGTCTGCCCGGCGAAGGCGGAGATGTCGGCGGTGGCCGTGCTCCACGCGCCGTCGCGGTCGGACGCGGCGCCGAGCTGCTGGACCACGGTGGCGGTGGTGCCGCCGACGATCCGCACGCGGAAGAAGTCGGCGCTGCCGGCGTTGCTGCCGTGGGCGAGGTACCACGACAGCGACAGGGTCAGCGAGCCGGTCGGCAGGGTGATCGGCGGCGACTGGATGGAGGTGGTCCCGCCGTCGACGTCGTAGTCGCCGGCCGAGGAGCCGGCGAGTCTGCCCGTGACCAGGTCGTTGGTGCCGCTGACCGTGGTGCCGAGCTGCTTGGCGCCGCTGGACGACGTGGCCTCGGGGTCGCCGCGCTCCCAGGTGCCGACGGTCGCGGTGCCGGGGACGACGGTCCAGCCCTTGTCGGTCTCGAAGTCGTCTGACCAGACCGCGACGGGCGGGGTCGCGGTGGCGAGGGTCCACACGGCGTAGGCGATGGCGTCGGCGTTGCGGTCGAGCGCGGTGTCGTTGACATTGCTCGTCGTGTCGCAGGACCGGTGGTAGCAGGAGTCGAACGCCTGGCCCGCCGTGCCTCCCCACAGGGACGCCTGGGCGCTGGTCTTGACGCCCTCGGCGCCGGTGAAGGTGCCGCCGGCCGGGATGCCGCGCGAGATGAACGGCCCGTAGTCGGAGCGTCCGTCGAAGTCGGTGCCGCGGGTCTGCACGCCGATCGAGGTGAAGTAGTCCTGGAGGACCCGCTCCAGCTGGGCCGAGCCCGCGGGGCCGGGGCCCGAGCCGACGCCGTCGGAGTTGTCGCCGTCGTAGACGAAGTAGCCGGGGTTCGGCGAGCCGACCATGTCGAAGTTCAGGTACCCCTTGATCTTCGACCGGTCGGTGGTGGACAGGTTGGTCACGTAGTACGACGAGCCGCGCAGGCCGAGCTCCTCCGCGCCCCACCAGGCGAACCGCAGGTGCTTGGCGGGGGCCAGCCCCTGCCGGGACACCTCCAGGGCCGTCTCCAGGATGGCGGCGCTGCCGGAGCCGTTGTCGTTGATGCCGGGCCCGGCGGTCACGCTGTCGAGGTGGGCGCCGACCATGAGGACGTCGTCGGGGTCGCCGCCCGGCCAGTCGGCGATCACGTTGTAGCCCGTCGCGCCGTTGTAGCTGAACGACTGGAGGGTCGTGGTGAAGCCCGCCGCGTCGAGCCTGCCCTTGACGTAGTTGGCCGAGGCCAGGTAGCCGGGACGGCCGTGGGCCCGGTTGCCGCCGTTGGCGGTGGCGATGCTCTGCAGCTGAGACAGATGGGCCTTGACGTTCGCCAGCGAGATGTTCGGCGCGGCGAGCGCCGAGGGGCCGGAGGCGTGCGCCGGCGCGGCGGGCAGCAGGGCGGCCACCAGGATGGCGGCCAGCGTGAGCAGACGTGGTCTCATGCCGGTCCTCGGGGGGTGAGAGGGGGGTGGGCGGGCCGGGTCCGCCGGGGTGTGGCGTCGCCGGCCGGGGACGGGGGCGTCCACGGGGGGTGCGGCAAGGTGGGTGCGGCAGGGATGCGACAGGGGATGCGGCAGTGGGGGCCGCGGGGTAGGCCAGTGCCGGGTGGCGCCTCCGTCGGAAGTGGGGAGCAATTCTTGAATCGCTACCTTTGCGGAAGTTAACCCGTTCTGACTCGTTCGCCTAGACCCGATCTGACGGATTTTCGCGCGGAGGCCGCGATGGTGTCAGACAGGCCGCCCCACTTCCCATGATCACGTCTCCGGGCTCATGTCTCCGGGTCACGCGTCCGCGGTCGCCTCGCGGCGGGACGCCTCGCGCCAGCTACCCGGGTGCCCGCCGCGCGAGTGCCCGCCGTCACGGCCGATGCCCGCCGCGCCGCGCGGGGGCCGGGCGAACGCCAGCCCTGCCGCCAGGCACGCCACGGGCACGACGGGAAGCACGTAGCGGTGATCGAAGTCGAGCACCGCCACCGGCGCGACCAGCAGCGTCACGGCGACCGCCCACGGCAGCGCGGCCGTCCGCGGCCGCCGCACAGTGCCCGCCCTGCCCCTGCCCGCCCTGCCCCTGCCCGCCCTGCCTACCCTGCCCACAGCGCCGGCGGTGCCCAGCAGCAGGATGACGGCCAGCGACGGCCCGCGCAGGTAGGCCGGGTGCTGGTAGGCGATGAGCAGGTCGGCGTACGGCCGGACGGACCGCATGCCGGTGAGATCGGGGTCGTACTCCCGTCTGGCCTGCTCGACGAGCGGCTGACCGGCGGGGAGCGGCCAGGTTCCGTGCGCGAAGCCGAACGCGGGGACGGTGCGGGCCGGATGGGCGACGGGGGTCCAGGCGAACGCGAGCGCGGTGTCCGCCACCACGTCGCGCAGGTAGTCCAGGGGCTGGGCGGCGACGGCGCGCAGCGCGAAGGCGCGCGCCCGGTCGTTCAGCGCGATGTGTCCGCCGGGGAGCCGGTTGAGGGAGGACCCCTCGGCCCACACGTACTCCCCCGCTGCGTCGAGGACGGTCCCGTTCGGGCACAGCGGCGCGAAGTCCGGCGGAGGCTGGATGACCGTGCAGTCCGCGAAGGTCATCGAACGGGCCCACAACGCCACTCCGTCCGTGCCGCTGACGCCCAACCTGCCGTGGAGCCCGCCGTACCACGTCGCGTACGCGGCGACCGGCAGCAGACCGGCCAGGGCGAGCGCGGCCGTCCGGCGCCAGGGCACGCGGCGGACGGCGAGCATCACCAGGATCAGCAGGATCAGCGGCAGCGCGACCGTGCGGGTGAGGGTGGCGCCCGCGAGCAGCAGACCGGCGGTCGCGGCGGCGCGCACGGACGGCGCCGGCCGGCGGACCAGCACCGCCGTGGTGGCGACGACCAGCAGGATGAACAGCGAGTCGGACAGCACCGCGTGCTCGAGCCGGAGGAACGACGCGTCGAACAGCACCGGGACCGAGGCGGCCACGGCGCCCCAGGCGGGCAGTCCCCTGCCGCGCAGCGCGGCGTAGACGATGACGCCCGTCGCCAGTCCCATCGCGTGCTGCGGCGCGACGACCAGCTCGACGCTGTGGAAGGGCAGCAGGACGCGCAGCAGCAGGGGGTATCCCATCGGGTGGAACCCCTGCTCCGGCCGCAGATCTACGGCGTTGTGCAGGTAGCTGAACGAGTCGTACCAGTAGAGCCGGGCGGGCGGGTAGCCGAGCATCGTGACCACCCTGAGCACGGCCGCGGCGGTGAGCGCGATCGCGAAGAACCGGTGGCGCCTCATCCCGGCGAGCACGCGGAGCAGGGCACGAGCGTGTGCGGGCATGACGAATCCATTCGTGAAGGGAGCCCGGCCGGGCGGCGCACGCCCGCGGCAGCCGGGCATGACCGTGGGCATGCCGGTGTCAGCGCTGAACGGCCGGTCGGCGAGGGCAGGGTGAGGATCCGGGCGCCGCGTCGCCACAGCGTGGCGCGGAGGGGCGCCTTACGCGCTCCACGCCGCGAGCAGGTCGCGATCCGCGCCGCGAGCAGCGTGCGGTCCGCACCGAGAGTGGAGCGCGGTCCGCACCGCGAGCGGAGTGCGATCCGCACCGAGAGTAGGGCGCGGACCGCCTGGCCGTGCTCAGTGTCGCGGGGGTCTAGGGACGCAGGGCTCTCAGGGACGCAGGGCTCTCAGGGACGCGCGCAGAAGGCGTCCTTGGGACGCGGCTGGGGATTCGGGGTGGAGCTGACCAGCATCAGCGCCTGTCCGTCGGCGACCATCACCCCTTCGTAGACGTACCAGGAGGCCGGGGCGGACGGCCTGGCGCCCTTGGTGGCGTAGGAGGTGAACTCCGCCCGCACGCCGCGTTCCCGCAGCAGGGGCAGGACCTCGGCGACGGTCTTGTTGACGTAGTCCACGCAGTGGAAAGGCTGGCCCTCCATGTCGATGGCCTCCAGGATGCCGTAGCGCTCCCCCGGCCGTGCGGCACGGCCGAGGACCACGGTCGCGCGTCCGTGGAACCCCACGGGGACGCGGAAGCCGATCGCGCAGCCGCCGAAGCGCGTGCACGCGCCGGGTGCCTTGATCGCCGTGATCGCGCTGTAGTCCCGGGTGCCGTCAAAGTACATCACTTGTCCTACCGAGGCGGACGAGACCGGAACGATCCGCACGTCCACATTAAGGCCACGCTGGCGCAGTTCCCGCTGGTACATGTCGGAAGCGGCGAACAGGTCGCGGACCATGACGACGTAGTGGTCGCCCTCCCTCCTGATGTCGAGCGCGGCGGAGGCGGGTGCGGGGCCGAGGCCCGCCCCGGGCACGAGCCAGCCCACGGCGAGCAGGACGGCGGTGAGCGAGACGATCGCCGGCACCAGCCGGGGGCTGCGCAGGACGGTCCGGGCGGCCCCGGTGACCGCCTCCGTCACCCATCGGCGGCGGGTCGCCGGAGCCGGGCCGGAGATGATCCCCTCCAGCAGGTCCAGGGCGGCCGGCGTCATTCCCGGGCCCGGGTCCGGGGCGATCCGGGCGATGAGCCGGTGCAGGTCATCACGGTCGTGCGTCATCACGCCTCCCCTCCCGCCAGCGCAGGCATCCGCGCGCCGAACCGGGCCACGTCCACTCCCGCGGAGCTCAACTCGTTGGCGATGCGCTTGCGCGCCCGGTGCAGCCGCAGGCGGGCGGCTCCGCGCGAGCAGCCCATCACCATGGCGATCTCCGCCGACGCCAGCCCTTCCCAGCTCGCCAGCGCCAGCACCTCGCGGTCATCGGGGCCGAGACGCCGGAACGCCGCGCGTACGGTGTCGAGGTCCTCGTGGTCCGGCAGCCGATCGTGCTCCTCCCGTTGGGCGAGCTCCGCGCCGAGTCTCTCGACGAGCGCGCTCCTGCGGGTCTCGGCCCTGCGGCCGTTGGCCAGCACCCGCCGGGCCACGCCGTACAGCCATGATCGGGCGGACGACCCGGCCGGCACGTCGCCGATGCGCCGCCACGCCGTGGCGAAGGTCTCGGCGAGGGCGTCTGCGGCGTCCTCGGGGGTGCGTGCGGCGCCGCAGGTATCCGAGGAGATCCGCGTAGTGCGCCATGTAGATCTCCTCGAAGCGACGCCTCATGTCCGAGCCGGCCACGGATACTCCCCCTTCACCGTTTTATCCGCCATCTCGTACGTGTCCGGAACGCCGGAAGTGTTTCAGCCCTCCCGCTCCTCGCGGGCGCGGAGATCAGGGGTCCGCGACGTTGGTACGTTTGGGCACGTGGCCCATTACTTCGAGGAGAGCCCCCAGGCGGCGAGCCGGCCGGGCTCGGTCACCCTGGTCCTCCCCGACCTGCATCTGCGACTGGAGACCGACCGGGGGGTGTTCTCCCCCGAACGCGTCGACGCGGGGACCCGGGTGCTGCTGGAGACCGTCCCGCCGCCCCCGGCCGAGGGCGACCTGCTCGACCTGGGCTGCGGCTACGGGCCCATCGCGCTGACGATGGCGTCGCGGGCGCCCGGCGCGACGGTCTGGGCCGTCGACGTGAACCGGCGCTCGGTGGAGTTGTGCGAGCGGAACGCCAAGAGCGCCGGCCTTGACAAAGTAAGGTCGGTGCATGTCGACGAGGTGCCGGACGACGTCCGGTTCCGGGCCATCTGGTCGAACCCCGCCATCCGGATCGGCAAGGCCGCGCTCCACGAGATGCTCACCCGATGGCTCGACCGGCTCACCCCCGACGGCAGCGCCTATCTGGTCGTGCAGAAGCACCTCGGCTCCGACTCCCTGCAGCGCTGGCTGGGCGACCGGGGCTGGCCCACCTCACGGCTGGCCTCGCGGTCGGCCTACCGCGTCCTGCGGGTCGACGCCCGTCCCGCCGGCATCGAGACCCAGAAACGATGAGCAGGAACGATGAGCAGGAGCGATGAGCGCCCGATGAGCACTCCCAACCCGCGCAGGCAGCTCAAGCCGACCGACGTCAAGCGACTCAACCGCACCTGGCGCCGCAACACCGAGGGCCGTCTCGCGCTGATCCTCGAATCGGTGACCGGCCCCTTCAACATCGGATCGATCTTCCGCACGGCCGCCGCCTTCGGTGTGCAGACGATCTGGCTGGCCGGCAACGCCACCCCGCCCACCAACCCCAAGGCGCAGAAGACCGCGCTCGGCACCGACCGGCTGGTCGAGTGGCACGAGCCGGTCCCGGTGGCCGAAGCCGTGCGCGCCGCGAGGGAGGAGGGCTACCGGGTGATCGCGGTCGAGCTGACCGGCGACGCCGTGCCGCTGCACGAGGCCAAGCTCGACGGCGACGTCTGCCTGGTGCTCGGCAGCGAGGACCACGGCTGCTCCCCCGCCGGCCTGGAGGCGGCCGACTCGGTGGCCTACATCCCCCAGGTCGGCAGGGTCGGGTCGGTCAACGTGGCGGTCGCCGCGGCCATCGCGATGGCGGAGACCCGGCGGCAGGAATGGGCGCCGGCCGCCGGGTAGGCCGTACGGCGGTTCAGCCCCGCGCGGGAAGCGGGCCGAACAGCCAGTTGCCGTGGCACTCCGCGTCCGGGCTGCGGAAGAACTGCTCGTTGGCCACGTGCAACTCCTGCCGGCTCAGTGAGCCGTTGCCGTCGAGGTCGAGACGCTCGAACGCGGCGACGGCGTTCGCCTCCGACATACGGAAGGCGCTCGCGGCCATCCGCAGGTACTCGGTCCGGGTGATCCTGCCGTCTCCGTCGGTGTCCATCAGGTCGTAGAAGGCGTCGGCGACCGGCGCGATGTGGGTGTGGTAGCCCGCCTCGGGCTCGGTGACGAACCGATGGAACCCGGCCGTGAACTCCTTCAGCTCGACGCGCTCGTCCCCGTCGGCGTCCATGGGCAGGGTCACCTCGTCCCACAGTCTCGCGTACCGGTCCCGGACCCGCCGCGACTCCGGGGAGCCCGGCGCGAACCCGAACGCGTTCACCAGCCGGTCGGCCGAGGCGGTGTAGTCCATCTTGTCGACGGTCCCGTCGTCGTCCACGTCCAGGAGCGTGAACAGATGGGCCAGCTTGCGCTGCTGCAGGTCGTTGAGCATGCACCCTCCCGAGTTCGGTCACCGTGAGCGATCGCGACTTTACCTTCCGCTACCGATTGTGGGAAGGTGCGTTGGTGCGCGTCCACGTGATCGACGGGGCCAACGGCTTCGTGGCCTCTCATCTCATCGGCGCCCTGCTGGCCCGGGGCGAGGAGGTGATCGCCCTCGCCCGCGCGTCCGCGGAGGTGGTGCGCCGCCGGGTCGCGGACGCGCTGTGCTGCCTCGGCTTCGACGAGTCCCCGGCGAACCGCCTCCGGGTGCGCGGGCTGGCGCTGGACGAGCCGGACCTCGGCCTTCCGGTCGCCGAGGTCTTCACCGAGCCCTGCGTCTACTGGCACGTCGCCGCGCTCGTCACCTTCTTCCCACGCCGGGAGGAGGAGCTGCTGAACGTGAACGTGACGGGATCGGCCAACGTGCTGGCCGCCTACGAGCGGCACGCCCGGCCCGGCTCGCGTTACATCCTCGTCGGGACGGCCTACCAGTGCGGACTCGACACCGAGGGCCCCGTTCCCGAGGACTGGCCGTCGCACGCCCCGCCGGACCGGTTCCGGAACTTCTACGAATACTCCAAACGCCAAGCGGAGATCGCACTGGAACGGTCGCGGTCCGCCCGTGAGGGCTCCGCCCTGGTGGCCCGGCTGGGGGTGATGGTCGGGCACTCCCGCACCGGGCGGGCGCTGACCGACTACGGCCTGTACGACTTCCTCCGGGTGATCGCCTTCTTCGCCCGGCGCACGCCCGGTGAACGGGTTCGCCTCCTCTGCCATCCGGACGCCAACCTCCACCTGACCCCCGTCGACACCACGGTCTCCCGGTTGCTCGCGCTCGCCGCCGCCGACCGGGCGCGTCCGGTCTCCCATGTGGTGAACGGAGCCACCGTGCCGGTGCGCGACCTGTTCGGCGTGATCAACGCCCGGCTGCCGATCGAACTGGTTCCCGCCACCCCCGAAGAGATCCGCGACAGGCCGTTCGGCCGGTTCGAGGCGCTGGTCAACATGCGGGCCAAATACACCGCGACCTATTTCCGGCACCGCTACGACTTCGCGTGGCGGAACGCGGTGGCCCCGCCCGCCGTCACGCCCGCGACCCTCGACCGGCTCGTCTCCTGGTACGTACAGGAGGGGTTGCCCGAGTGACCGACTTCGTCACCCACGTACGGAGCCGCGTCAGCGACGATCGTGAGTTCGTCTTCGTGCGCGACGACGGCGGCGCGTCCCGGCTCACCTTCGCCGAACTGGACCGGCGGGCGCGCGCCACCGCCGTGTGGCTCGCCGGACTCGGCCTGACCGACCAGCCGGTGCTGCTGCTCTACCCGGCGGGGCTCGACTTCACCGTCGCGTTCCTCGGCTGTCTGTACGCCGGGGTGCCGGCGATCCCCGCTCCCCTGCCGGACGCGGGCACGCCGCACGCGAGCCGCGTACGGACTCTGATGCGGGACGCCGGCGCGCGGCTGGTCCTGACCGATTCCGCGCACGCGTCCGGGCTGTCCGGTCTTTCGGCCCGTGTGGCCGACGTCGCCACCGCCGATCCGGACGCCTGGACTCCACCGGCCCTGACCGGCGGCACCATCGCCTACCTGCAGTACACCTCCGGCTCCACCAGCGACCCGCGCGGAGTCGAGGTCTCCCACGGCAATCTGCTGCACAACCTGGGGCTGTTCGGCTCGCTGGCACGGGAGAGGCCGGTACGGCGACTGGCCGGGTGGCTGCCCCACTACCACGACATGGGCCTGGTCGGCCTCCAGTTGCAGGCGCTCCACGCGGGCGCCGACCTGGTGTTCATGTCACCCGCCGCGTTCGTCGCGCGGCCGGCCCGCTGGCTGGAGCTGATCAGCCGGTACGGCGCGGACTGGACCGTGTCCCCGGACTTCGGGTACGCCTGGTGCACGCACAGGATCACCGACGAGCAACTCGCCGGCCTGGACCTGTCCACGCTGACCATGGCCCTCAGCGGAGCCGAGCCGATCCGGGCCCGCACGCTCGCCGAGTTCGAACGACGGTTCGCTCCCGCGGGCTTCCGCCCGGCCACCTGGAATCCCGGTTACGGCCTGGCCGAGTGCACCCTGATGGTCACCTGCGTGCCACAGGGGCAGGGCGTGACCGTGCGCCGGTTCGACCCCTCCGGGCTGCAACGACATCGGGCGGTCCCGGCACCCGAGGGGACACCTCTGGTCGCCTGCGGGCCGGTCTCCGGGCTCGACCTGCGAATCGTCGATCCGGGCGGCTCCGGCCCCGTCGCCGACGGCGAGATCGGGGAGATCTGGGTGGCGGGCCCCAGCGTCGCCCTCGGCTACTGGGGCCGCCCGGCGGAGACCCGCGCCACCTTCCGGGCCCACGATCCGGCGCTGCACGGCCGCTGGCTGCGCACCGGGGACCTGGGGTTTCTGCTCGACGGCCAGCTCTACGTGACCGGACGGATCAAGGATGTGATCGTCGTCAACGGCCGCAACCTCTACCCGCAGGACCTGGAGGAGGCCGCGGCGCGGGCCAATCCGGCCGCGGGGCGCAGCGCCGCCTTCGGCGTCCGGCGCGACGACGGCGGGGAACACGTCGTCCTCGTCCAGGAGGTGCGCCGGGGAGCGTCGGGGGCCCTCGGCGAGACGGCCGACCGGGTCATGGATCAGGTGACGCGGGAGTTCGGCATCCCGCTGAGCCTGATGCTGGTGCCTCGTGGCGCGGTGCGGCAGACCACCAGCGGCAAGCTACGCCGCCGGCATATGCGGAACCTGTTCCTCAGCGGACGCCTCACCCCGCTGCACGCCGAACTCGAACCCGCGGTCAACGACCTGCTGGAGACCATCGCATGAACGCCTCCGACCCGATGTCCCCCGGCGACCTGCGCCGATGGCTCACCGAGCGGGTGGCCGCCTATCTCGGGCGGCCACCCGCGGAGATCGACCCGGCGGTGAAGCTCCGCACGTACGGCCTGGACTCGATCCATGCGCTCAGCCTGTGCGTGGACGTGGAGGAGGCCGTCGGCCTGCTGGTCGAGCCGACCCTGGCCTGGGATCACCCCACGATCGACGACATCGCCGCACACCTGACCGGCCTCCTGTCGAGGGACCGGCCCCGGCGAGAGCCGGCGGAGGGCCTGGAGTGAACCGCGGCACGCGGAAGCGCCCCATCGATCCCCGGGCATGACAAGGGACTCTTGTGACGCAAATGTTCACCTACGTGCGCTGACTGTACGGCCGGGACCCGGCATACTCCTTCCGTGCACCGCCGTTTCGCGTTCCTCGACCACCCCGGCCCGCTCGCCTTCGCGCACCGAGGCGGGGCGGCGGAAGCCCGCGAGAACACCATGGAGGCGTTCTCGCGCGCGGTCGAGCTCGGGTACACCTACCTGGAGACCGACGCGCACGCCACCGCCGACGGCGTCCTGCTCGCGTTCCACGACCACAGCCTCGACCGCGTCACCGACCGCACCGGCCGCATCTCTCGACTGCCCTACCGTGAGGTACGCGAGGCCAGGATCGGCGGCCGGCACGAGATCCCGCTGATGGAGGACCTGCTCGGCACCTGGCCGGACGTGCGGTTCAACATCGACGTCAAGGAGAGCGCCGCGATCGCGCCGCTCGCCCGGGCCATCCACCGCACCCGCGCCTACGACCGGGTGTGCCTGACCTCGTTCTCCGACGCACGGCTGGCCCGCGCCCGGCGCGCGATCGACCGGGAGGTCTGCTTCTCGCTCGGCCCGCGCGGCCTGGCCGCCCTGCGCACGGCCGCGGTGGGCGGCGGGTACGGCAGGCTGCTGGCCGGGCTGGCCCGCGCGGGGGTGCCGTGCGCGCAGGCGCCCATCGGGTTCCGCGGCCTGCGGGTGACCACCCGCGCTCTCGTGCGCACCGCGCACGCGATCGGCATGCAGGTGCACGTGTGGACGGTGAACGACCCGGTGACGATGGCCCACCTGCTCGATCTCGGCGTCGACGGGATCATGACGGACAACATCAGCGGCCTGCGCGACGTGCTCAAGTCACGCGGGCAGTGGCACCCCCGCCCGGCCGCGCCGTGACGGCCGCCAGCTGACTCCGCCCTCGAAGCCCTCGAACCCCTGCCCCGCCGAACCCCTGCCCGTCCACCCCCTGCCGCCCAGCCCCTGCCGTCCCCCGACCGATTCGTACGACCGCCCACCCCCGGCGAGGAGAGAACATGACCGCCCCCCAGGTCGTCCACGAGGAGCTTCCCGAGGCGCGGCGGCGCGAACAGCGCGGCTGGTACTGGTACGACTGGGCGAACTCCGCGTTCCAGACGACCGTCCTGACCGTCTTCCTCGGCCCGTATCTGACGTCGATCGCGACGACGGCGGCGGGCGGCGCGGACGGCTTCGTGTCGTTCCTCGGCCTGGACCTGCGGCCCAAGGCGTACTTCACCACCCTGGTGACGATCTCGGTGCTGCTGCAGATCGTGGTCATGCCGATCATCGGCGCCGTGGCGGACCACACCGGACGCAAGAAGCAGATCCTGGGGGTGCTCGCCTACCTGGGCGCGACGGCCACACTCGGCTTCTACCTCGTGTCCGGTGACGCCTACCTGCTCGGCGGCGCGCTGTTCCTGGTCGCCAACGTGACGTTCGGTGCGTCGATCGTGGTCTACGACTCCTTCCTGCCGCAGATCTCCGGCGCGGAGGAACGCGACGCGATCTCCAGCAGGGGGTGGGGCTTCGGCTACCTCGGCGGCGGCCTGCTGCTCGCGCTGAACCTGGTCGTCTACCTGTCCGGCGCGGTCGAGGAGGGCCTGGCGGTGCGGATCAGCCTGGCCTCGGCGGGCCTGTGGTGGGGCGCGTTCACGCTCATCCCGATGCTGCGCCTGCGCAACCGCCGGGTGCCCGTCCACGAGGCGACCGCGACCCGGGCCGTGACCGGCAGCGTCCGCCAGCTCGGCCGTACGATCGCCGACCTGCGGCGCTACCCTCGCACGCTGCTGTTCCTCGCGGCCTACCTGGTCTACAACGACGGCGTGCAGACGGTGATCGGCTTCTCCGCCACCTACGCCGACCAGGAGCTGGGGCTGAGCCAGACGCACCAGATCGGCGCGATCCTCATGGTGCAGTTCATCGCCGTCGGCGGCGCGCTCGGGCTCGCGCGGCTCGCGGCCAGGATCGGGACCAAGCGCACGGTCCTGGCCAGCCTGGTCGTGTGGACACTGGTGGTGGGAGTGGCCTATTTCCTGCAGAAGGGCGCGGCGATCCAGTTCTACGCGATCGCCTTCGCCATCGCGATCGTCATGGGCGGCACGCAGGCGCTGTCGCGCTCGTTGTACTCCCTGGTGATTCCGCCCGGCCGGGAGGCGGAGTACTTCAGCCTCTACCAGATCAGCGACAAGGGGTCGGCGTTCCTCGGCTCACTGGTGCTCACGCTGGCGCTCCAGCTCACCGACAGCTACCGCACCGCGATCGTCTCGCTGGTGGTGTTCTTCGTCATCGGATTCGTGCTGCTGACCCTTGTCAACCTGCCCCGGGCCATCCGTGAGGCGGGGAACGAGGTGCCCGAGCACATCTGAGACCACTGGGACGGAAAAAGCGCGATTGGATCAGGTCTCGGCTGGGAATCCACACACGGTATCAGGCGTTGTACGCGGTGGCGAACGAACCCCTCGAAGGCGGGGACCTCAGGAGGCTTAAAGACATGGGCGAGCGTGCACTTCGCGGTACCCGGCTCGGCGCGACCAGCTACGAGAACGACCGCAACACCGACCTGGCCCCGCGCCAGGAGGTGTCCTACACGTGCCCGAAGGGCCATCTCACCACCGTTCCGCTCGCCGTCGAGGCCGAGATTCCCACGACGTGGGAGTGCCGTCACTGCGGCAGCCCCGCGCTGCGGGTGGACGCGGAGCAGCCCCAGCAGAAGAAGGCGAAGCCCCCGCGGACCCACTGGGACATGCTGCTGGAGCGCCGCTCGATCGAGGACCTCGAAGAGGTGCTGAACGAGCGCCTCGCCATTCTGCGCGAGCAGCGGCGCAAGAGCGCGTAGGACGCCGACGACGCCCCCGGCGGCCCGGACCAACCGGGCCGGCGGGGGCGTTTCGCATATGTGATCAGGTCGGTCAGCCCGCCGGCGCGCGGACGACGACCATGGGGCACCTCGCGTAGTGCAGCATGGCCTGGCAGACCGAGCCGAGGACCAGGCCGGTGAACTGGCCGTGACCCCGGGAGCCGATGACGAGCAGGTCCGCGCCCACCGACGCGTGCCGCAGCACGTCCACGGGATGACCCCGGACGACCTCCTCGACGACCTTGACGCCAGGGTACTGCTCGCGGCGCCCGGCGAGAGCCTCCCTGACCATCCGCACCTCGGCCTTCTCGTCGTCGAAGTCGTCCGGCAGCGGCGCGAAGCCGCCGCCCGCCTCCAGCGGACTGTAGGCGTGCACCGCCCGCAGGCCCACACCGCGCAGCTCCGCCTCGGCGAAGGCGAAGTCGAGCACCTTCGCGCAGGCGGACGATCCGTCGACGCCCACCACGATCTCCGGGCGCGGCGCCGAGGGCACCTCCCGCACGACGACCACGTCGCACGGGGCGCGACCCGCCACGCCGTACGCGACCGAGCCGAGCAGCAGGCCGCGGAAGCCGCCGAGCCCGTGGTTGCCGAGCACCAGGAGATCGGCGTCCTCGGCGGCCTCGATGAGCGCCGGGCGCGGATCGCCGGCCAGGATCGCGGTGTCTACCGCCACCCCGGGCGCCTCCGCGTACGCCCGCCCCGTGGCGGCGCCGAGCACGTCGGCGGCGCCGTCGCGCATCCACGCGGCGACGCTCGTGTAGCGGCCCTGCAGGGCGGTCGAGCACGCCCAGGCGGGGATGGCGTTCGCGATCCGCAGGGGGACGCCGCGCAGTCCGGCCTCCCGGGCCGCCCAGGCCACCGCCGCCATGCCGGCGTGCGAACCGTCGACACCCACGACGATCATGAGGCCCTCCTTCTCCGGTCCTTCCATCGAACCGCGCACGCGCCGGAGGGTGCGAGCGCCGAAGGTCCCGCCGGGACGGGACCTCCGGCCCCCGGGTCACATGACGCCGGCCCGCTCCGGGGATGCGGCGGCGTCGGCGGTGAGGTGGTGGCGCAGGCGTTCGCCCTCGACGTCCAGATCGGGCAGCACCCGGTCCAGGGCGCGGGGCAGCCACCAGGCGGCGCGGCCGAGCATGGACATCACGGCGGGGACGAGCGTCATGCGGACGACGAAGGCGTCGATGAGCACGCCGACGGCCAGCGCGAAGCCCATCGACTTGATGATCGGGTCGTCCATGAACACGAACCCGCCGAAGACGGCCGTCATGATCAGCGCCGCGGCGGTGACGACCCGCGCGTTGTGTCCCATGCCGTTGATCGTGGCCTGGCGGGGGGTGTCGCCGTGCACGTAGTCCTCGCGCATCCGCGAGACCAGGAACACCTCGTAGTCCATGGCCAGGCCGAACAGGATGCCGATGAGCAGGATCGGCAGGAAGCTGACCAGCGGGCCCGGCACGTCCACGCCCAGCAGACCGGCCAGGTGGCCCTCCTGGAAGATCGCCACCGTGATCCCGAAGGTCGAGCCGACGGTGAGCAGGAAGCCCAGCGCGGCCTTGACCGGCACCAGGATCGAGCGGAAGACGAGCATGAGCAGGAGCACCGACAGGCCGACCACCAGCAGCAGGTACACCGGCATGGCGTCGGCGAGCTTGTCGGAGACGTCGATGCCCACGGCCGTCGCCCCGGTGACGGCGATCTCGGCGCCGCGGATGGAGGCGACCTTGGCGCGGATGGCGTGGACGGCGTCCTCGGTGGCCGCGTCGGTGGGCCCGGCCTTCGGGATGATGGTCAGCAGCGCGGTGGTGCCCGCGGCGTTGGGCTGCGGCGGGGCCACGGCCAGCACGCCGGGGGTCTGCTGGATCATCTTGGCGGCCTCGCCGGCGGCCGCGGTCGTGGCCGCCGGGTCCGCGGCGGAGACCACGGCGATCAGGCGGGCGTTGAAGCCCTCGCCGAAGCCCTCGCTGGTCAGGTCGTAGGCCTCGCGGGCCGGGGTGCCGGGGGCGGCGGTGCCGGCGTCGGGCAGGGCCAGGCGCAGGTCCTGAGCCGGCAGTGTGAGCGCGCCGAGGCCGATCACGCCGGCCAGCAGGATCGGCACGCGCAGCCGGGTGACGGCCCGTCCCCACGTGTAGCCGAAGCCCTCGGCGCCCGCGCCCGTGTTCTGACCGGTGCGCTGCTTGCGGGGCAGCACGCGGGCACCGGCGTACGACAGGAAGGCGGGCAGCAGCGTGAGGGCGACCAGGACGGCGACGGCCACGGTGCCGGCGGCGGCCAGGCCCATCACGCTCAGGAACGGGATGCCGACCACCGACAGGCCGGCGAGCGCGATGACCACGGTGGCCCCGGCGAACACGACCGCCGATCCGGCGGTGCCGACCGCGCGGCCCGCGGCCTCCTCCGGCGTCACGCCCTCGGCCAGGAACTGGCGGTAGCGGGAGGTGATGAACAGGGAGTAGTCGATGCCGACGGCCAGGCCCAGCATCAGCGCCAGCACCGGCGTGACGGAGGTCAGCTCGACGACGCCACTGAGCGCGAACAGGCCGCCCATGCCGGCCCCCACGCCGATCAGCGCGTTCAGCAGGGTCATGCCGGCGGCCACCAGCGAGCCGAAGGTGACGATCAGGACCACCGCGGCGATCAACACGCCGATCCCCTCCGACCCGCCGACCTCCGGCGCGCCGTTCAGGATCTCGCCGCCGTGCTCGACCCGCAGCCCCTGGGCCGAGGAGCCGGCCTTCAGGTACGCCGCGCGCTGCGCGGCGGTCACGTCCTGCGCCTCGCGGTCGAACTGCACCTGGATCAGGGCGTGGCGGCCGACGGGGGAGACGGCGCCGGTCTTGAACGGGTCGAGGGCGGCGACGACGCCGGGGACGGCGGCGGCCTCCTGGACCACCGGCGCGACCGCGGCGGGGTCGAGCTTGCCGCCCTGCGGGGCGGCCACGACGATGGTGCCGGTGGCCCCGCTGGCCTGCGGAAACTCCTTGGCCAGGGCGTCCAGCGCCCGCTGCGACTCGGTGCCGGGCATGGCGAACTTGTCGCCGGTCGGGCCGTGGAAGGCGGCCGCGGCCAGGCCCAGGACCACGAGCAGCAGCAGCCACACGGCGGCCACGCGCCCGCGCCTGCGGAAGGAGAACCGGCCCAGCCGGTACAGCAGGGTTGCCAAAACAGATCTCTTTCTTCTGAAGGTCAGTCGGCCTGCAGACCGAGCGTCCGCAACGCCCCGCGGGTCAGTTCCGCGCGCAGCGTCTCCTCCGGGATCGTGAGCTCGCCGGCGCTGGTCAAGATGATCCCCAGCATCGCCATCCAGGCCCAGACCCGGGCCTGGGGGGCGGCCGAACGGCCGGACAGGGCGTCCGTCAGCCGTTCGATGAAGCCGTCCACGTCCGGCAGTTCCGGCCGGTTGATCAGCGCGTCCACGTCCTGCAGGAGGATCTTCACCTGCAGCCGGAAGCGCAGGGACAGGTCGACGAGCGCGGCGACGGCGGCACGGGCGGCCGTCTCGCCGTCCAGCCCGGCGAGCCGCGCCTCGAGTTCGGCGACCTGCGACCCGACGGGCGCCAGCAGCTCGGTCAGGATCGCGTCCTTGTTCGTGAAGTGGTAGAGCAGGGACGCCTTGGAGCAGCCGGCGTCCGTGGCGATCTCTTGGAGGGAGGTGCCGCGGAAGCCGTGGGCGGCGAACAGCCGTACCGCCGAGTCGAGGATGTCCGCGCGCAGGGTGGTTACGGAACGCGCCATGGGAGACACCCTAGCTGACCGATCGGACAGGATCTGACCGATCGGCCAGTGACGGGCGCCCTCCTCTTTCAGGAAGTGCCGGGATGAGCGGACGTCGAGCAGCGCGTGCGCCTCTGTACGCTCGCCAGGGATCCGTCAGGCCGTCGGCGCGGAGCTCTTCCTGTAGTTGATCCACATCAGCGTGACGGGCGGGCAGCTAACGGCACGATGGCCACAGCCCGGCTGTCCCTTCGACCCGCCAAGGAGCTGATCCAGGCCCGCGAGCACGGCCCTATCAGCCGATTCCCCTTCCTTGGCGGGCACCGGGGCCGGCTGGTCGCCGGCTACGACCTGGTCCGGTCGGCCCTGGGATGCGCCACCACCCGCTGATCGACTACGGCGACTTGGACATTCCTCCAGCGCCGCCCGATGAGTTCCTCCTCACGGACGGGCCCCAGCACGGCCGCGACCCGCAAACCACCAGTGGGCAAGTTCACCGCCCGCCGGATGCGAGGGGACGGCGCCGATCCAGGCCGGATTCGACACCACCGCGAACACGCCGGCACTGGGCACCATCGCGCTGCCGCAGGACCCGGACCAGCTCGCCGCGCTGTGCACATAGCTCCGGAACGTTTCGTGATCTTTCCCGCCCCTGGTTGCATCCCAAGATAGAAAACGATAATCATTATCAAAACCAAAGGAGACGATATGGCACATCTGTTGGTGATCGAGAGCTGGGTAGGGGCGATGAGCACACTGCTGCCCCGCGCCATCCGCGACGCGGGGCACAGGTTCACGTTCCTCACCCGTGACCTGCACCACTATCTGCGTGCCGCGCCCAGCGCCCGATCGCATCCGCTACTGGCCGCCGACAACGTTCTGACCACCGAGACCAACGACCTCCCCGCGCTCCTGTCCCACGTGGAGCGATTACACGACGCGCTCGGCTTCGACGGAGTCCTGTCCTCATGCGACTACTACCTGCCGGCCGTG
Source organism: Microbispora sp. NPDC049633 (assembly GCF_040675265.1). NCBI lineage: Bacteria > Bacillati > Actinomycetota > Actinomycetes > Streptosporangiales > Streptosporangiaceae > Microbispora > Microbispora sp. NPDC049633. Next base: position 37,017 of record NZ_JBFAOO010000028.1, on the reverse strand, counting down.
GCGGAAGTCGCAGCACACCTGGGCCTGCCCGGTCCGTCACCGGAGGCCGTACGGCGGGCCTGCCGCAAGGACCTCGCCCGCGCCGCCCTCGGGGACGCGGGGGTGCCGGGCCCGCGGTACGCGCTGGCCTCCTCCTGGGAACAAGCCGCAGAGGCCGCGAACGGTCTCGGTTACCCACTGGTGGTCAAGCCGGTCGACCTGTGTGCCGGCATGTACGTGCGGAAGGTGCGCGACCAGGCCGAGCTGCGCACGGCCTTCCTCGCTCTTGAGGAGTTCCCCGTGAACGCGCGAGGTCAGCGCCGGGTGCCGGTCGTGCTGCTGGAGGAGCTGCTCGCCGGGCCGGAGGTCAGTGTGGAGACGGTCAGCGTTGACGGTGACGTCCATGTGGTCGGGGTGACCGGCAAGAGCCTGACGGGGGAGCCGTGGTTCGTCGAGAGCGGCCACATGTTCCCCGCCGGTTTGGACGCCGACCTGGCAAGGCAGGCGGAGGAGGCCGCGGTCTCAGCGGTGCGGGCGCTGGGCCTGGACCGGGGCGTGGTCCATACGGAGCTGCGGCTCACCCCGGACGGCCCGGCGCTGATCGAGGTCAACCCGCGCCCCGCCGGCAACCAGATCACCGAGCTGGTCCGCCGGGTCACGGGCGTCGACCTGCCGATGGTTCACGCCCGCCTGGCCGCCGGCCAGCAACCCGACCTGACTTTCGCCGACACTGGGGTGCGCAGCGCCGCCATCGCCTTCCTGCTGCCCGGACACGCCGGCCGGATCACCGCCGTCCACGGCACCGACGTGCTCGCCGCCGCCGCCGACGTCGTCGACTGGTCCGTCAAGCCGGCCGGGCACCGGGCGGGTGAGCCCACGAGCAACAACCACTACCTCGGTCACGTCATGGTGACCGACACCCTCGGCAGCGGCGCAGGAGCGCGGGCGCAGGAGCTGGTCTCGGCTCTGAAGGTGGAGTACGAGCGATGAACCTGACATCGATCATCAAACGGGCACTCGCCGGCGAGCTGGGTCCCGATCCCGTGCAGGAGCGGGTCAGCACCGCCTTCACCACCCGGCAGGGCGTACGGCACGATTCCCGCAGGCGTGGCTATCGCAACCATGTGGTCAGCCTGCGGGTCGGCCGGGCCGTCGGCTCCTGCGCGGTCGAGCCCGGCGAGGTCGCGGACGAGATCGTCGAGGAGTGCGCCGGCGTCGCCGTCGCCGACCTGCTGCTCCACCCGGTGCCGGCGGTCCGGGTGGCCACGCTCGACGCCTACCTGATGTCGGCCCGCCCCCACTGGGGGAAGCGGGTCACCGTGGCGGCCGGGACATCGCTGGAGAAGTCCCTGGCCCGGGCGGCGGCCGTGGTGGACCTACTGCCTGCCGGGACGGAGCGGGTCCTCGTGGTGGGCGTGGTCAACTCGGTGCTGCATCGCTTGCGGGAACGGGGCGTCCGCTACGTTCCGTGCGATCTGAAGGGCGGCTCCACCGAGTGGGGTGAGCCGGTGACCGCCGATGCCGCCCGTGCACTCGGCGTCTGCGACGCCGTGCTCGCCTCGGGGATGACCCTCGGCAACGGGAGCTTCGAGACCCTGCTGGAGCACGCCCGCGCGCACCGCAAGCCGCTGGTGATGTTCGCCCAGACGGGCAGCGCGATCCTGCCGCACTTCCTGGGCTGGGGGGTGACGGCGGTGTCGGCGGAGCCCTACCCCTTCTTCTGGCTCGACGGCGGCGACACCGTCCTGTTCCGCTACCGGGAGCGGGCATGAACGAGCTGCTGTCCCTGGTCGGACGTACGCCCCTGGCCCGGATCACCGTCCCGCTCCCCCACCCGCACGGCGGGTTTTGGGCGAAGCTGGAAGGCTTCGGTGTCGGCGGGATGAAGGCCCGCGCCGCCGTCTCCATGCTCACCGCCGCCCGCGCCCGCGGCGAACTGCGCCCCGGCGCCCCCGTCGTGGAGTCCACCAGCGGGACCCTCGGGATCGGGTTGGCTTTGGCCGGACAGTGCCTCGGGCATCCGGTGATTCTGGTGGTCGACGCCGAGCTCGAACCGGTGATGCGCACCATGTTGCGCGCGTACGGCGTGCGTTTGGAAGTCGTGGACCGCCCGCACCCGCGAGGCGGTTGGCAGCAGGCCCGGCTGAACCGGCTGCGCGATCTGCTGGAGCGGCTTCCGGGCGCGTACTGGCCCGACCAGTACAACAACCCCGACAACCCTGCCGGGTACGCCTCGCTGGCACGGGAGCTGGCCGAGCGGCCGGGCCACGCCGACGTGCTGGTGTGCAGCGTGGGCACCGGCGGTCACAGCGCTGGGGTGTTCCGCGGCCTGCGCCGTTACTGGCCGGGCCTGCGCCTGGTCGGAGTGGACACGGTGGGCTCGGCCGTCTTCGGCCAGCCGGCACGTCCCAGGCTGATGCGCGGGCTGGGCAGCAGCATCCACCCGCGCAACGTGGCCTACGACCTGTTCGACGAGGTGCACTGGCTGGGGCCGGTCGAGGCCGTCGACGCCTGCCGCAGGCTGGCACGAGGGTCGTTCGTCACCGGAGGGTGGAGCACCGGCGCGGTCGCCCGGGTCGCCGCGTGGACGGCGCGTCGGGAGGCCGGGGCCGTAGTGGTCGCGATCTTCCCGGACGGGCCGGACCGTTACCTCGGATCGATCTTCGACGACGAGTACTGCCGGGCCCGCGGTCTGCTGGGGCGGTCCGAGGACGGGCCTGTGGAGATCGCGCACCCCGGCGCCGTCGAGGTGTCCGGCTGGGCCCGCTGCCGAACGGTGGCCGACCCCCTGCTCGCGGAGGTCCCGGCGTGAGGCTCACCTGGACCGTGACGCCGCTGGCACTGCGTGAACCCCTGCGGATCTCCCGCTCGGTGATGGCCGGCCGGGACGCTGTCCAGCTCACCGTGGCCCATGAAGGGCTGCGGGGTCACGGGGAGGCGGTGACCAGCGTCTACCACCGGCTCGACGTCGAGCGGATCACGGGCCTGCTCCGGCGGCTGCGCCCGGCACTGGAGGAGCTGCCCGGCCCCGAAGCGGCGCTGGCGGCCGTCCCCGACTCTGTGGCCGAAGCCCCCGGTGTGCTCGCCGCGGTGGACGCGGCCCTGCACGACTTGGTTGGGAAGCGGTGCGGGCTGCCGGTTCACGCGCTCTTCGGTCATGGGTGGTCCGACACCGCGACCGCCTTCACCGTGGGCATCGGCCAGGATCCCGCTCCGGTTCTCGGTCGCGGCTTCCGGCTGATCAAGATCAAGCTGGGCCGTGGGGACGACGTCGCGCGTGTCCGCGAGATCCGCCGTGCCGCGCCGGGAGCCCGACTGCTCTTAGACCCCAACGGGGCGTGGACGGCGCACGAGGCGGTGCGGATCCTCGATCGGGTCGCGCCGCTGGGGATCGAGGCCGTCGAACAGCCGGTCGCTCCCGGAGCCCCGGACGCCCTGGCCTGGGTGGCGGCGCGTTCGGCGATCCCCGTGATCGCCGACGAGGACGCGCGGACGCTGGAAGACGTGCGTAACCTGTCGGGCGCCGTGCACGGTGTCAACGTCAAGCTCGCCGAATGCGGTGGCCTGACGGCCGCGCGGCGGATCGTCGAGTTCGCCCGCGACCACGGTCTGCAGGTCATGCTGGGCTGCCAGGTGGCCAGCAGTCTGGGCATCGCGCCCGCCGTACACCTGGTGCCCTCGGCCCGCTGGGCCGACCTGGACGGGCACCTGCTACTCGCCGAGGACCCGTGGACCGGCATCGGCGGGCACGACGGCGTGCTGCGGCTGAGCGGTGAGCCCGGGCTGGGGGTGCGCCCGGCGTGAGAGAGCTCTCCTGGCCCGTGCGGCTGTTACTGGTCAACCAGTTCGGCGTCAACGTCGGCTTCTACCTGCTGGTTCCCTACTTGGCCGGTCACCTCACCGGAGACCTGGGCCTGTCCGCCGCGGTGACCGGCGTCATCCTCGGGGCGCGCAACCTCAGTCAGCAGGGCCTGTTCCTCATCGGCGGCTCAGCCGCCGACCGCCTCGGTGCGCGGCCGGTGATCATCTTGGGCTGCGCATTGCGCACCGCCGGGTTCGCCCTGTTCGCGTTCGGGGACGCGGTGCCGTTGCTACTGTCGGCCGCCGTGCTCAGCGGGCTGGCCGGCGCACTGTTCAACCCGGCCGTCCGGGCGTACGTCGCCGTGGCGGCGTCCGACAAGGTCAGGGCGTTCGCGCTGTTCAACGTGTTCGCCCAGGCGGGAGCGCTTTGCGGGCCGGTGCTGGGCGGCGCGCTGCTGCTGGTGGACTTCCGGGCCGCCGCGCTCGCCGCCGCGGCGGTCTTCGCGGTGCTGACCGTCGCGCAGGTACTCGCGCTGCCCGCGAGAGAGGTGCCGCGCAGCGGTTCCTCCGTGCTTCGCGACTGGCGGCGCTGCCTGAGCGACCGGCGTTTCCTCGCCTTCACCTTCGCCCTCAGCGGCATGTTCGCCTTGGAGAACCAGCTCTACCTGGTGCTTCCCCTGGCCGCGGAGGGGGCGACCGGCACGGCGGGCTCGGTGGCGCTGCTGTTCCTGGTCTCCACGGTGGTGAGCCTGCTCTTCCAGGTGCGGATCACCACGTGGCTGCGGGAGGCGACGAGCCGGGATCGGGCGATGGCGCTGGGCCTGGCCGTGATGGGAAGCGGGTTCCTCGCCCTCGCGCTGCTGCCCGGGATCGTCCCGGTCCTGGTGGCGGTGCTGGCGCTGGCCGTCGGCGTGATGATGGCGCAGCCGTTCGTGTACGAGCGAATCAGCCAATTCGGCGGCGAGTCCCTGTCCGGCACCTACTTCGGCGTGTTCTATCTCGCGTCCGGAGCGGTCGCCGCCGCGAGCACCGCGCTGGTCGGCTGGGCGGGCGCGGCCGGAGCCGCCGTGTGCGCGGTGATCGGCCTGGTCTGCGCGGCGGCCGTGCTCGTTCAGGAACGGCGGACGGCGGTGCCCACGTGAACTTCCTGACCGACAATCCCGCCCTGTACGAGGCGCAGTTTCCCGACCCGGACCACAGGGCGGCTCGTTTCGTGGACGACCAGGTGCGGCGCTTCGACGGCGGGCGGAACCTCCTCGACGTCGGCTGCGGCACGGGCCGCGACGCCGGCCGCCTGGCCGTCCTCGGCTACGACGTCACCGGCATCGACGTGTCCGAGGCGATGCTGGCCTACGCGCGCGAACGCCAATCGCGGGTGACCTTCGTCCACGCCGACATGCGCGACTTCGCGCTCGGCCGCCGCTTCGACGTGGTGACGTGTCTGGACAGCGCCATGCTGTACTGCCATACCAACGCCGACCTCGCCGCGTTTCTGCGTCGCTGCCGCGAGCATCTGCATCCCGGCGGTCTGCTGATCGCCGAGATGCGCGGCGCCGCCCACTTTCTTACCCACCCGGTTCCGGTTCCGTTCACCCGCACGGTGACCCACGCCGGCGTCACCTACACCTCCCGCACCGAGCTGTGGATCGACCACAGCGCCCAGCTGTTGCGGCGGCGCCGCACGTGGAGCTGGCCCGGCGGCGGCCCGCTGGAGCAGCACTCGGCGTGGCGGCTGCTCTTCTCGCAGGAGCTCACCTACTTCCTGGCCGTCGCCGGGTTCGAGGTTCTCGACCTGTTCGACCAGCCAGGGCCACGGGCGGAGCCGCACGACGGCCCGCCTCTGTCCGCCGACCGGCTCCATGTCGTCGCCCGACTCGCGAAGGACCCCCACCATGCGTGACCATCTCAGCCGACGCGGCTTCCTCGGCCTGACCGCCGGAGCCGCCCTGCTCGCCGGGTGCGGCACCGGCACGACCACCATCTCCTCCGGGGACGCCGGCGGCTCCGGCGGAAGACTGCGGGCCGTATTCGCCGGCGGCGGCGCCACCGAAGTGCTGGATCCGCACCTCGCCAACCTGTTCAACGAGGCCGCACGCGCCAAGGCCCTCTACGACAAACTCGCCGATCTCGGCCCGGACGTCTCCCCGCAGCCGCGCCTAGCCGAGACGTGGGAGCCGAACGCGGACTTCACCGTCTGGCGGATCACCCTGCGGCAGGCGCGCTTCCACGACGGGCGGCCGGTGCGCGCCCAGGACGTCCTGGCCAGTTACGCCCGGATCACCGACCCCGGCGAGACCTTCCGCGCCAAGTCCAGCCTGGCGCTCATCGATTTGCCGAACAGCCGGGCGGCCGGGGAAGGGGCGATCGAGTTCCGGCTCAAGCGGCCGTTCGCCGAGTTTCCCAACGTCCTGGCCGCCTTCGGCGCCTACATCGTGCCCGAGGGCACCAGGGACTTCGCCAGGCCGGTGGGCTCGGGCCCGTTCTCCTTCGTGTCCTGGAGGCCGGGCAGCTCCGTGCTGCTCAAGCGCAACCCGGACTACTGGGACGGCGCGCCGTCCATCGAGGAGCTGGAGTTCCTCATCGCCAATGAGGAGTCCGCGCGAATCAACGCGCTGCTGGGGGGGCAGGTCGAGTACGCGCACGACCTCAGCCCGGCCTCCGCGCGCCAATACGAGGGACGTGTCACGGTCGTCCGCGCCCCCAACAGCGCGATGCAGGCGTTCGCCATGAAGGTGGACCGCCCCCCGTTCGACGACCGAAACCTGCGGGAGGCGCTGTTCCTGCTCACCGACCGGCAGCAGTTGATCGACACCGTCCTGCCCGGTGCCGGACAGCTCGGCAACGATCTGTTCGGCAAGGGCTACCTGCACTACGCCGGCAGCATCCCCCAGCGCACCCCCGACCTCGACAGGGCCAAGGCGCTGATCAGGAAGGCCGGCGCGGAAGGGCTCACCGTCGAGCTGACCACTTCCGCCGCCGCGGCCGGCTTCGTCGAGGCGGCCACGGTCTTCGCCGGCCAGCTGCGCGCCGCCGGACTGAAGGCGGAGATCGTCAACGCGAGCAAGGACACCTACTGGTCGGACATCCTCACCAAGGGGTCCATCGTCAGCTTCCGTTCCGGGGCCATGCCGATCGAGACCCACATCGCGCAGCGGCTGCTGTCGACCTCGACGACCAACGCCACCAGATGGGCGCGGCCGGAGTTCGACGCGCTCTACGAGACGGCCGTCTCGGCGCGGAACCCCGCCGATCGGGAGGCCGCCTACCTGAAGATGCAGCAAACGCTCCACGCCGAGGGCGGCCTGCTGGTGTGGGGCTTCGCCGACTGGATCGTGGCGACCTCGCCTAAGGTCAGCGGAGTCCGGGCGGCGCCCGCCAACACTCTGGACTGGGCCCGGTTCGACAAGGTGAGCTTGGCGTGAACCTGACCCGCTATGTGGGGCGGCGGCTGGCCGTGGGCGTCCTGCAGGTCGCGGGAGTCGCCTGCCTGGTGTTCCTCATGGCGGGGGCGCTGCCGGGCGACGCCGCGGTGGTGCTGGCGGGCGACCAACCGGATCCGGCGCGGATCGAGCAGATCCGCGCCGGGCTCGGCCTGCACCGCCCTCTCACCGAACGCCTCGCCGCGTGGGCCGCCGCCGCCGTACGGGGCGATTTCGGCGCCTCACTCGTCTCCGGCCGACCGGTGAGCGAGATCATGCTGGACGCGCTCGGCCCCACCGCGGTGCTGGCCGGGATCACTCTGCTGCTCCTGGTCCCGCTGTCGATCCTGTTCGGGGTGGCCGCCGCGCTTCGCGAGGGGAGCTGGTCGGATCGGGCACTGACCGCGGCGAGCACGGCGCTCTACGCGGTCCCGGAGTTCGCGCTCGCCATCGTGCTGGTGGCGGTCTTCGGCGTCGCGCTGGCGTGGCTGCCGCCGACCGGGCTCGGCGGGCTCACCGCCACCGCCCTGGTGCTGCCGGTGACGGTGCTGCTGGTGCGGCCCGTCTGCTCCACCGGGCGGCTGGTCCGCTCCGCGATGCTCGAGGCGCTGGCCACGCCGTACGTCGGGCACGCACGGCGCCTCGGACTCAACCGGCTCGCGCACGCGCTGCCCAATGCGCTCATCCCCGCCGTACAGCACCTGGCCCGCACCATCGACTGGCTGCTCGGCGGCGTCATCGTCGTGGAGGCCGTCTTCGTGGTCCCGGGGCTGGGCACCGTTCTGGCCGACGCGGTCGGCCGGCGCGACCTTCCCGTGCTCCAGGGACTCGCGCTCCTGTTCGCCGCCACGACCGTATCGGTGAACCTGCTCGCCGACGTCGCGGCCTTCCGGCTGGCGCCCCGCGCATGAGATTCCTCCTGCTCGCCGTGCCCCTGGCCGTCGCCCTCGCGGGCCCGTGGTCGGCTCCGGACGCGACGGTGCACGGCGCCTCCTTTACGGACCTGGGGCTGCTCGGCACCGACTTCGCCGGACGCGACGTGTGGCACCAGGTACTCCTGGGCGGGCGATCCCTGGTGCTGACGGCCGGGTTCGCCACCGCCGGGGCCTACCTGCTGGGCACGGTGTGGGGTCTGACCGCGGCAAGAGCCCCCCGGATGGCCGACGAGATCCTGATGCGGCCGCTCGATGTGCTCCTGGCGGTGCCCTCCCTCCTGCTGCTCCTGGTGGTGGCGGCGCTGGCTCCCGACGGGGCGCTCGCCTGGATCGTCATGCTGGTCCACCTGCCCGACGTCGCCCGCCTGGTACGCGCCTGCGCACTGGAGATCAGCGCCAGGCCTGCCGTGGAGGCCTTGCGGCTGCAGGGCGAGAGCCGGTGGCGGATCAGCGCCGGGTTCGTCGTGCCCTCCATGGCCCGGGTGCTCGCCACCGACGCGGGCACCCGGCTGACCGGATCGCTGTACCTCGTCGCCGCCGCGAGCTTCCTCGGCGTGGGGGTGCCGCCGGACGCCGCCGACTGGGCGGTGATGGTCGACCGGAACCGGGGCGGGCTCTTCCTGAACCCGTGGGCGGTCCTCACCCCCGCACTACTGATCGTCATGCTCGCCGTCGGGCTGAACCTCACAGTGGACCGTGCTCGGAAGGCGGCATCGTGATCGAAGTGGACGGGCTGGTGGTCTCCGTCCGAGACCGGACCCTGGTGAACGGGGTCGGCTTCACCCTGCCCGCAGGGAAGACACTGGCCCTGGTCGGCGCGTCCGGCAGCGGCAAGACGACCACCGCACTCGCGCTGCTCGGGGAGCATCCCGCGGGTGCCCGTGTCACCGGCCGTATCACCGTCGCCGGGCATAAGGTCGCCCCGGGCAGGCCCCCGCCGCCCGGGACCGTCGCCTACATCCCCCAGCATCCCTCTGCGGTGCTCAACCCGGTGCTGCGCATCGGGACCGTGCTCCGGCAGATCGCGGCGCGGCACAGCGGCAGCGTCGGCGACGCCCTGCGCAGGGCACGGCTCCCCGGCGACCGCGACTTCCTGCGCCGTTTCCCTCATCAGTTGTCAGGGGGACAGCAGCAGCGGCTCGTCCTGGCACAGGCGCTGCTGGCCAACCCGTCCGTGATCGTCGCCGACGAACCCACCACCGGGCAGGACGCCATCGCCCGGGCCGAGGTCGCCGCCGAGCTGTCCAGTCTCGGCGTCGCCGTCGTCCTGCTCAGCCACGATCTCGACCTGGTGCGGGAGCTGGCCGACCAGGTCGTCGTGCTCCGGTACGGGCGGGTCGTGGAGTCCGGCCCCGCGGTGCTGGACGCCCCGCGCGACGCGTACGTCAGGGCACTGGTCACCGCGGAACCCCGCGCGGCGCGGACCCGCATGGAACCACTCCCGCTCCTGGAGATCGCGGGTCTGAGCACGGAGGTCCTGCGCGATGTGACCATCGAGGTCGCCCTCGGCGAGCGACTGGTCGTCGCCGGCCGCTCGGGCAGCGGGAAGACCACGCTCGCCCGCTGCGTCGCCGGTCTGCACCCGTGGATGTCCGGGAGCGTACGGCTGGCCGGCCGTCCGCTCCCGAGGTCCCCCCGCCGGCGCGGCCGCGCCGACTTCGCCCGCGTGCAGTACGTCTTTCAGGACGCCCGGGCCTCGTTCGTTCCCTGGCGTTCCGTCGTCGACCAAGTCGCCAGGACCGCGGTGCGGCTGCGCGACCTGGCCGCCCCCGCCGCGCGTGCGGAAGCCCTCGCGACCCTGGCCTCACTCGGGCTGGACCACGACACCGCGCGACGACGTCCCGGCGCGTTGTCCGGGGGCGAGCTCCAGCGCGCCGCCCTGGCCCGCGCCCTGCTCGCCCACCCCGACGTGCTGATCTGCGACGAGATCACCTCCAGCCTGGATCCCGTCACCCAGTCGGAGGTCCTCGACCTGCTCACCGGCCTCGACCTGACCCTGATTGTCATCAGCCACGACCTTCCCGTGGCCGCGCGGATCGCCGACCGGGTCGCGGTCGTCCACGAAGGGCGCCTCGTCGAGCACGGTCCGGCCGATCGGGTGCTCCACCACCCGTCCCACCCCGTCACCCGCGCCCTCACCGGCATGACCGGCGGCTCCTCCAATGCCCTATGACAGCACGGCGGTCGGCGCGTCCAAATCCGCCAGTGGGTGCGTCACCATCACCGACGCCGCTGCCGCTCGATGGTGGCGGCGTTCGCACTGGTGATGGCCGCCGTCTGCGCTCCCACCGTGGCCAGCAACGCCAACAGGGCACCCACCGCTACGGCAATCGCGAATCCGAGTCGCGACAACAACAGTGAACCCCCGATCGTCGTGAGGATGTCCTCGTAAATACGCTGCTCGGCGCGGGGGCCGAGGCCGGGACCCTCCGCGGGGACGTGACGGCGGAGGACCTGCTGGTGGGGATGAACGGCGTCTGCCTCGCCGCCGGGGAGCCCGCACAGCGCGAGCAGGCCGGGCGGCTGCTCGACCTGCTCATGGACGGCCTGCGACACGCGGAAGCCGGGGCGACGGCCTGAGACGTCGCCCCGGCGGATCCGGTCACACGCGGTGCCAGCGGGCCTCCGCGAAGCAGTAGACGGCGAACAGCACCAGGCCGATCGCGACCACGGCGAGCAGCCACGGACCGGCCGGGGTGTCGGCGAGCGCCTTGAGCGCGCCGTCGATGCCGGCCGCCTTGTCGGGGTCGTAGGTGAGTGCGGCCTTGCCGATCAGGGCGCCGGCGGCCAGCGCGATGACGCCGCGGGCGATGTAGCCGGCCTTGCCGAGCTTGACCACGACGCCACGGGCGCGGGGCTCGGTCACGTGCATGTCCTTCATGAACTTCTCGGTCCAGCCCTCGTAGATCCAGTACACGCCGAGGGCGATCACGCCGAGCGCCATCAGGCCGACCAGGAACTGGCCGCCCGGCAACTCGAACAGCGCCTTGGTGACGTCCTGCGACTGGCTGTCGGACGAGGAGGCGGCCTTGTTCCGGGTGAGCAGCGCCACCATCGAGAACACGAGGGCGGCGTAGACGACGGCCCTGGACACGGCCTCCACACGGTCCTTGGCCTCGGGACGGCCCCAGATGGCCTCGGAGACCTGCCAGATCGCCAGCGCGGCCAGGCCGACGGCCATGATCCACAGCAGCGTGTCGCCCAGGGGCGCGTCGCGGACGATCTGGATCGCGCTGCTCTTGTCGGCCTCCCCTCCCCCGCCGAAGGCGATGTGGAGGGCGACCAGGCCGATGATGGCGTACAGGACGCCCCGGGCGGCGAACCCGACCTTGGCGAGCTTCTCCAGGACAGGATGGTCGGCCGCTCTCCGGGCCGTGCCTTCCAGCCGCCGGCCCGCCTGATGCGCGGTCGTCATCACGGCTCCTCTCCTTGGGGGGACGGATCGGTCTGCCTGAACCGTCTCCCTACTGACCCGGACGAGGACGATCAAACATCAGCCGGCCAGGCGCAGCGCCTCCGCCGCGACGGCGTGCCGCAGGTCGCGGATGCCGGGCCGCCCCCGGAGGGGGTGCACGTTGTTGGTGAGCAGCACGACCGTCAGCCGGCGGGCGGGGTCGACGACCAGCGACGTGCCGGTGAAGCCCGAGTGGCCGAACGCGCCCGTGAGCGGCCCCACGATGGCGGGATCGTCGATCCGCACGCCGAGCCCCTGGCGGAAGGCGGCGCCCGGCACCCCCTGGTCGCGCAGCATCTCGGCGGTCCACCGGGGGGAAAGGACCGGGCCGCCGCCGGTGCGCAGCGCCTCGCCGAAGCGCACGAGGTCGGCGGCGGTGGAGAACAGCCCGGCGTGCCCGGCCACGCCGCCCAGCGCGTGGGCGGTCTCGTCGTGCACCTCTCCTCTGACGCACGTGCCGCGCTTGAACTCCGTGGCGACGGCGCGGCCCTGATCGACCGGCCCGTACGTCGTGGCGCCGAGCCCGAGCGGCCGGGTGATCCGCTCGCGCACGAGCACGTCCAGCGGCGCCCCGCCGGCGGCCTCCGCCACCCGCCCGGCCGTGATCATGCCGACGTCCGAGTACAGGTGCGTGCCCGGCGGCCCCTGAACCGGGGTGGACAGCACGAGGTCCCAGCGGGTCTCCTGCGGTTCCTTCTCCACCCGGCGGCTCGCGGGCAGGCCCGCCGAATGCGTCAGCAGGTGCCGGACGGTGATCCCGGGGCGGTGCCCGTAGAACCGGGGCAGCCGGGCGGCCACCGGCTCGCCGAGGTCGAGCGCGCCCTCCTGAGCCAGCGAGACCAGCACCGCGGCGGTGAACATCTTGGTCAGGGAGGCGATGTCGAACAGCGCGTCCATCGCCACGGGCGGCCGCTCCGGCAGCAGCCCCCCGGACGCGTCGGCGTACCGCACGGCCTCCCCGACTGCGGCCCCGGCGACCGTGCGCCCGTCGACGGCGATCATCGCGACCGCCGCCGAGGCGACCTCGGGCACCGCGGCCCGCAGAACGTCCTCCAGCATGTGCTCAGGCCCCGTCAGCCGCCACGTTGTCAAGCACCGTGCAGCGCCGGGCCGAGGCGGTTGCCGTGCGCGGCGAGCAGCGCCCGGGCGTCGTCGGCGCCCACGCCGCGCTCGATCATCACGACGGCCGTCTTCACGTCCCGCCCGGCGTTCTCCAGGACCTCCCGGGCGTCCGGCACCTGCGTGCCGGTGATGTCGGAGACGATGCGGGCGGCCCGGTCGACCAGCTTGGAGTTGCTGGCCACGACGTCGACCATGTAGTTCCCGTACGTCCGGCCCGACTTGATCATCGTGATCGTGGAGATCATGTTGAGGACCAGCTTCTGGGCCGTGCCGGCCTTCAGCCGCGTCGAGCCGGTGACCACCTCGGGTCCCACGATGACCTCGACGGCGTGGTCGGCGGCCCGCGCGAGCGGGGTGCCGGTGTTGCAGGCCAGGCCCACGGTCAGCGCGCCGAGCCGCCGGGCCTGCTCGACCGCCGCGACGACGTACGGCGCGCGTCCGCTGGCGGAGATGCCCACGACGGAGTCGAGCGGGCCGACGTGCTTGCCGCGGATCACGGCGGCGCCCGCCTCGGCGTCGTCCTCGGCGCCCTCGACGGACCGCACCAGCGCGGCCTCGCCGCCCGCGATGATGCCCTGGACGAGGTCGGGGTGCGTGCCGAAGGTCGGCGGGCACTCGGAGGCGTCGAGCACCGCGAGCCGCCCGGAGGTGCCCGCGCCCACGTAGAGGAGCCTGCCCCCGTCGGCCATCCGCGCCGCGATCGCGTCGACGGCCGCGGAGATCGCCGGGACGGCCCGGCCCACCGCGGCGGGGACGGCGGCGTCGGCGGCGTTCATGAGCCGCGCGATCTCCTCCGTCGGCAACGTGTCGATTTCGCTGAAGCGGGGATCGCTCTGTTCGGTGGCGAGAGCGGCGAGTGAATGCGTCATGGTCGTGGTTCCTCGGCTTCGGAGTGCTTATGGATCGCGTGCGTACAGGGCTTGAGCTGCTGGTGAGCGCGCCGAAGGCCGGCTGGGGACGGGTCGGGCTCGTCACCAACCCCACCGGAGTCCTGCCCGATCTGACCGCCGCCGCACCGGCCCTGCTGGCCGCCGGAGTGCGCGTGACCACGCTGTTCAGCCCCGAGCACGGCCTGCGCGGCACGGCCCAGGCGGGCGGCGGCGAGGGCGACACCGTCGACCCGGTCACCGGCCTGCCCGTGCTCGACACCTACCAGCGGTCGGGCGGCGACCTGGACGCCCTGGTCGCGTCGTCCGGGGTGGAGACGCTCGTCTTCGACGTGTGCGACGTGGGCACGCGTTTCTACACCTACGTCTGGACGATGTACGACCTGATGGGCTCGGCGGCCCGGCTCGGGCTGCGGTTCACCGTGCTGGACCGGCCCAACCCGATCGGCGGCGCGGTGGCCGAGGGCCCGGCGCTCGACCCGGCCTTCGCGAGCTTCGTCGGCCGCGCCGCCCTGCCCGTACGGCACGGCCTCACACCGGGCGAGATCGCGTCGACCGTCAACCGCGCGATCGGCGCCGAGCTGGAGGTCGTGCCGATGGAGGGCTGGCGGAGGGAGTGGCATTTCGACCGCACCGGGCTGCCCTGGGTGATGCCGTCGGCCAACATGCCGACCCTCGACACCGCCCTGGTCTATCCCGGCACCGGGCTGCTGGAGGGCGTGAACGCCGCCGAGGGCCGCGGCACGACCCGGCCGTTCGAGCTGGTCGGCGCGCCGTACGCGGACGGCCGGTTCGCCGCCGCGCTGAACGATCGCGGCCTGCCCGGCGTGCGCTTCCGCGACACGTGGTTCACCCCGACGTTCGGCAGGCACGCGGGCGTCGTGGTGCGCGGCGCGCAGCTGCACGTGACCGACCGGCAGGCCTTCCTGCCGGTGCTCACGGGCGTGTCCGTCCTGCACGCGCTGCGCACCCTCTATCCGGGCGAGTTCGGCTGCGAGCCGTTCCTCGACCTGCTGTGGGGCTCCGCGTCGCTGCGCGAGCACCTGGAGGCGGGCCGCGACCCCCGGGAGCTGTGCCCCCCGCCTGGCCCGCCCCGGGGCGAACTGCTGTACGGCTGACATCAGTCCAGCGGGCGGCGGTAGAGCCAGAAGACCCGCTCGGCGCGGGCGCCCACCGCCCGGGAGTAGAAGCGGAGCGGGCCGACCCAGCCGATCTGCGTGGACGTCTGCCCCGCGGCGGCCTGCTCGGCGAGGCAGCGGCGCAAAAGCACCCGGCCCACGCCGAGGCCGCGGGCGGCCTCGGCCGTGCCCATCGGCCCGAACCACAGCGGCCGGGCGCCCCAGGCGGCGAAGCCGAGGATCTCCCCGTCGCGCTCGGCCCCGTCGCGCGAGGCATAGTGCAGGCCGCTCGCCTGCTCGGCCTCCCAGGCCCACTTGTCGTTCCACTGCTCGCGCACGAACGCCACGATCCTCGCGCGGTCGGCGGCGGCCGCGACCGTGACCCCGGCGGCGGCAAGCTTCACCAGGTCGGCCTCGTGCTCGGCCTCGTCGTAGCGGGCCGGCAGGCCGGCCGTCATGTTCCAGGCGACGCGATACTGCTCGTACCCCAGGCGCTCGGCCAGGCAGGCCGCCGGGGTGTAGCGCACGTCGATGCCGGGCCAGGCGTAGCAGGGCGGGTTGCCGGCGAACCTCGACTCCGCGGCGCCGTGCGCCCGCATCCACTCCTCGGCCGCGCCGACCAGCGCCCGCCCGATCCCCCGGCCCTGCGCGGCGGGATCCACGGCGATCAGGTCGACGTGCCCCGTGACGTGGCCCGCGCCGTCCGCGCCGAGCGAGGCGAACACGACGCCCTCACGGCCGGGAGTGGACAGGACGGTCCACCGGCGCTCCGGCGGCGGGGCGGCCAGCCGCCGGACGACCAGCGGGGCGTCCGCGGCGTCCGCCCAGAGAGCGGCGGCCGCGACGTCCGCCACGCGGCCGTCGACGGCGACGGGGGCGATGTCCGTCACTCGCCCACCCCCACCGGGATCACGCTGCGCCGCCGGGGATGGAAGCAGGCGTGCTCCTGCTCGGTCTCCGTACCGGGCCCGCCGTCGCGGCCCAGCACGGGCATCTCGCTCTCGCAGCGTTCGGTGCTGAACGGGCAGCGCCGCGCGAACAGGCACCCGCCGTCGGACAGCCCCTCCCGCTGCATCTCCCGCGGCACGACCCGCTCGGCGCCCGGCCGTTCCAGACCGTGCAGCACCGGGATCGCCGACAGCAGCGACTGCGTGTACGGGTGGACCGGGTCGGCGATGATCTTCTCGGTGGCGCCCCGCTCGACGACCTGGCCGCGGTAGAGCACGTACAGCTCGCCGTCGTCGCCGATGTAGCGGGCGGTGGCGATGTCGTGGGTGATGAACAACACGCCCACGCCGAGCCGTTCGCGCAGGTCCTTCAGCAGCGCGAGGATGCCCAGGCGCAGCGACACGTCGATCATGGAGACGGCCTCGTCGGCGACGAGGACCTCGGGGTCCATGGTGAGCGCGCGGGCGATCACCACGCGCTGGCGCATGCCGCCCGACAGCTGGTGGGGGTAGCGCGGCAGCACGTAGCCGGGGTCGATGCCGACCATCGCCAGCAGTTCCTCGGCCCGCCCGTCGGCCCACGACGCCGGCCGGCCCGTCTGCTTGGCACGCAGCCGCAGCGGCGCCTCCAGCGTCTGGTGGATCGTCCGGGTGGGGTTGAGCGCCGAGTAGGGGTCCTGGTGGATGAGCTGGACCCGCCGGAAGTACGGCTGCCGCGCGCGGTGGCTCAGCGACGACATCGGCACGCCGTCGATGACGATCTCGCCGGCGTCGTGGGTCTCCAGCCCGGCGATGATCCGGCCGAGCGTGGTCTTGCCACTGCCCGACTCGCCGATGAACGAGACGGCGCCGCCCTTGGCGATGGCGAAGTCCACTCCGCGCAGCGCGGGCACCTCGCGGGCGCCGAGCACCCCGCCGCGCTGCTTGAAGATCTTGGTGATCCCGGTTCCCGTGATCACACGAACTCCTTCCGCTTGACCAGCGTGAGGTGGCGGTCGGTGGCGTGGCAGGCGACGGTGCGGCCGTCCCGGTTGACGGACATCGGCTCGTCGGTCTCGCACACCTCCATGCGCCGCTCGCAGCGCTCGCGGAACACGCAGCCCTGCTTGGGCAGCGTCCCGAGCGTCGGCGGGCGGCCGGGCAGCGCCCGGGCCAGCGACAGGTCGCCCGTCAGGCGCGGGATCGCCCTGATCAGCCCCTGCGTGTACGGGTGCCGGGCGTCGCCGAGCACCTCGGTCACCGGGCCGTGCTCGACCACGCGTCCGCCGTACATGACGGCGAGGCTGTCGGCGACCTCGGCGACGGCGCCCACGTCATGGGTGATCACCAGCGTGGTGAGCGCGCGCTCCTCGTGGACCTCGCGGATGATCCGCAGGATCGTGGCCTGCGTGATCATGTCGAGGGCGGTGGTCGGCTCGTCCAGAACGACGACTTTGGCGTTCAGGACGAGCGCGAGCATGATGCCGACCCGCTGGCGCATGCCGCCCGACAGCTCGTGCTGGTAGGAGTCGAGCACCCGGGCGCCGTCCATGCCCATGCGGGCGAGCAGGTCCTTGGCGTCGCGCACCAGCGCCCGCAGGTCCTCCACGTCGTGGGAGCGGCCGAGGTCGAGCAGCTGCTTGCCGATGGTCTTGAGCGGGTTCAGCGAGTTCTGCGCGGCCTGGAAGACGTACCCGACCTGGCGGCCGCGGGCGCGGCGCAGGTCCTCACCCCGCAGCGTCAGCACGTCGCCGAGGCCGTCGATCTCGACGCTGCCCGCCGCGATCCTGCCGGGCGGCTGAACGGCGTTGAGCAGGGAGAGGGCGAGCGTGGACTTGCCCGAGCCCGACTCGCCGACGACGCCGGTGATCGTGCCGGGGGCGAGGGCGAGGTCGACGCCGCGGACGGCGGGCAACTCGCCCGACGGCGTCTTGTAGACGACCGTGAGGTCCCGGATCCGGACCCCCGGTGCTGCTGGATGAGGGGCGGCCGTGTGAGCGGTCATAGGGGCTATTCCTCCCGCAGCCGGGGGTTGAAGATCTCGTCCATCGCGTCCACGATCAGCACGATGCCCAGGGTGAGCAGCAGGATCGCGATCAGCGGGGCCATCAGGTACGGCAGCGCGGCCGGGGTGGTGAGCGCCCCGCCGTTGAAGACCGCGAGGTTGAGCATCACGCCCCAGTTGTTCGACTCGAACGGCAACACGCCGAGGAAGAACAGGCCCACCTGGGCGTACACCGCGCCGGTGACGGCGATGAGCATGTTCATCGCGATGTACGGCGCCATGCTCGGCAGCAGTTCGCGGCCGATGATGTGCCGCGTCGGCAGGCCGAGGCCGCGGGCCGCCTCGATGAAGCCGCGCTCGCGCAGCGACAGCGTCTGCGAGCGCACGGCGCGGGCGATGCCGCCCCAGCCGAGCACCCCGAGCACCAGGCCCATCTCCAGCGGGCTCTCGAACTTCCACACCGTGGACAGCACGAGCAGCAGCGGCAGGCCGGGGATCGCGAGGTTCATGTCGGTCAGCCGCATGAGCAGCGTGTCCCACCGGCCGCGGTGGAAGCCCGCGACCAGCCCGATGAGCGTGCCGAGCGCGACCGTGATGACGGCCGTGGCCAGGCCGGTCAGCAGCACGTAGCGCGCGCCGGTGACGACCAGCGCGAGCACGTCGGTGCCCTCGAAGTCGGTGCCGAAGGGGTGGGCCAGGCTGGGCGGCGCGTACAGCGCGTCGTCGTCGCGCGGCAGCTGGGCGGGGTAGAGCAGCGGCCCGGCCACGCCCATGAGCGCGAACAGGGCGACGATGACCACACCCGCCATGCGGCTGGGCTTGCGCCGCAGCACGCGCCACACCCCGCGCCAGAAGTTGCGCCGCAGCGTGGCCCGCGTGGTCCCGGGGGGCGCGGCTCCGGGACTCATCGCCCCTTCGGGGCTGACGATGACGGTCATGCCGCGCCTCCGCTCCTGACCCGCGGGTCGATCACCGTGTACAGCAGGTCGGCGGCGATGTTGGCGACGACGATGCCCACCGTGATCACCAGGAACGTGCCGCCCATCAGGGCGTAGTCGCGGCTGCTGATGCTGTTGACGAGCAGCAGGCCGAGTCCCGGGTAGTTGAAGATCTGCTCGATGAAGATCGAGCCGCCGAACAGCATGCCGATCGACAGGGCGAGGATCGTGAACAGCGGCAGGATCGCGTTGCGCGCGAGGTACCGGAACACGAAGCCGCGCCGCAGGCCGCGCAGTTCGGCCGCGAGGATGAAGTCGTCGCCGAGCACGGCGACCACGTTGGACTTCATCGCGAGGATCCACCCGCCGTAGCTGGCCAGCGTGTACGTGACGACCGGCAGCACGGCGTGGTGGACCAGCGAGCCGATGTAGCCGGCGTTGAAGCCGGGGACGAACTCGACGTCCACCGGCCCGCCCGACGGCATGATCGGCCACAGCGTGGCGAAGATCGCGGTGAGCAGCAGGCCGATGACGTACACGGGCACGCCGTGCAGCAGCGAGCCGGACAGCGCGAGCATGTCGCCGAGCTTGCCGGACCGCTTGATCGCGGCGTAGACGCCCATGGTGACGCCGAGCAGGAAGCTCAGCAGCGTGCCGGCGAGGACCGGCAGCACGGTCCACCGCGCCGCGTGGCCGATGAGCGTGGTCACCTCCACGCCGGGCGTGCTGAGCGAACGCCCGAGGTCGAGGTGGAGCAGCGACCCCATGTAGCCGACGTACTGCTCCCACAGGTTGCCGGTGGGCAGGAAGCCGTACAGGACGGCGGTGGCCCGCTCGGCCTGCTCGGGCGACATGCCCTTCTGGATCAGGCTCTCGTACTGCCCCAGCACGGGGTTGCCGGGGATCTCCCGGATGATGACGAAGCTGATCGTGGCGACGACCCAGATCATCGCCAGGCCGCGGACCAGATGGCCGCCGACCTTCCTGGCGATGGCGCCCACCCGGGGACGCCCCGGGACCGCGTGCGTCATGCCTGCCCCTTCTCCGCTTTCCTGATCATCCCGAGCTGCATCCACACGCCGGACGACAGCCGCAGGGACTCGTCGTCGTCGGGCGGATACGCCGTGTACCGGGAGGTGTTCACGAACTGGGTGTTCACGTAGTCCCACAGCTGGACGACGGGAAGCTGCTCGTTGGCGACCTTGGCCAGGACGCCGACGATGCGCTTCTGCTCGTCCTGGGACGCGAAGTTCAGCCTGCTGGTCAGGTCGCCCGGGTCGACCGTGCCGGCGGCGCCGGCGTCGACCTTCTCCGGCCCGCCCATCCAGTTGCCCTCGGTGCCCGGCGCGACGTGCCGCAGCCGGCCGCCGAACATCTGCCAGCCGTTCGCCTGTCCGAACAGCCGCTGGAAGATGTTGTACGGCGAGGGGCCGAGGCCGATGAGCCAGAACCCGAGGTCGTACTTGCCTTCGGCCAGCTCTCCAAGATAGAGCGTGTAGTCGGCGGCGGTGACAACGGCCGCGTCGATCCCGTGGTCGCTGAGCTGGCTGCTGATCGACTTGCCCGCGGCGACCCAGTCGGAGAACGACGCGGGCACGTGGATGCGGACCTTCCACGGGCTGCCGTCCGGCATGGCCCACCGGCCGGCTCGCTTGGTCATGCCCGCCGCCTTGAGCTCGGCGTCGGCCTTGGCGGCGTCGACCCGGTACTGCTCCAGGGTGTCGAACGCGTCGCCGAGCCAGGCGCGGGCCGCCTTGGCGTGGATGCCCGAGGTGGTGGCGGCGGGAGTGCCGCCCTCCGGCGAGGCGATCTTCGTGACCTGGGCGCGGTCGATGAGGTAGGCCATCGCCCGCCGCACGTGCACGTTGTCGTACGGCTTGTGCGACTGGTTGAACGCGAGGGAGACCGCCACCGGCGAGTAGCCCTTGACCACCTTGCTGCCCCGCGCGTCGCGGATCCGGTCCATGACGGCGGTGGGCACGGAGGTGAAGGGGGCGTTGTCCAGCCGGCCGGCGATCAGATAGTTCCAGATCTGCTCGTTGCCGGTGTAGTTCAGGATCTTCACCTTGGCCGGCGCGATGTTCTGCCGGGCGTAGAAGTAGGGGTTGCGCTTGAGCAGCGCCGCGCCCGGGTTCACCCGCTCAAGCACGAACGGCCCGGCCGACACGTCGCGGCCGGGGTCGAAGGCGATGACCTTCTCCGCCAGGCCGGTGATCTGGTTCTTCGCCTTCTCGGCCGCCGCGCCCTGACCGTGCTGGGCGACCTTGAGCGTCTGCCAGAAATCGGCCGGCAGCAACTTCCCGAACACGTGCGCGGGCACGACCACGGTCGACAGCAGGTTGGCGAGGAACGTCGAGCTGCGGTTGGCGCCCTGGGTCACCCGGATCGTCTTGGGGTCGACGACCTGGATGTCGGCGGCGGCGCCCGCCGCCTTCGGGTCGAGCGCGTACGCCGTGCCGCCCTGGGTGTAGGCGAGACCGATCGAGACGCGCACGTCCTCGCTGGTCACCGGCTTGCCGTCGGACCACCTGGCGTCCGGCTGCAGGTGGATGACGACCTCCGACCGGTCCGGGGACATGCTCCAGCTCCTGGCGATGGCCGGGTAGAACTGGTTGGGATCGGTGGGGTCGTTCTTGGGCCACGCCAGCGCCATGCCGTTGTATCCCGAGAAGACCGATCCGACGGGGTTGAACGGGTTGATCGGCGCGCTGGCGTTGATCTGCTTGCTGCCGTCGATCGTCGTGTACACGCCGCCGCCCTGCTGGGCGGTGTCCGTCGTCCCGGTAGTGCCGCAGGCGGTCACGGTGACGATGGACGCCACCGCCATGATCGCTGCGAGTCGCTTCATGGGCTGCTCCTGGTTCCCGATTGCCTGGACAATACGGGCGCTCTCGCGACGCCGTCAATTTTTTCCACGGACAGACGCCTCGGTGGAGTTAATTTTTACCCAAGCCTGCTAACTGGGAATACTCCCCGTTCGATGAGGTTGGCAGGGGGTCGGCAGGCGGGTCAGACGGCTCCGGCGAGCCAGCGGGCCGCCGCCCGCGCGGAGGCCGTGGAGGCGCCGTGGGTGGTGAGGTACACCCGCCCGGCGGGCGGCCCCGGCACCCCGGTCTCCACGACGATCGCGTCCGGGCGGGCCCGCAGCGCCTCCTCCAGGAGCCGCCGCATCCAGGCATGCCGTACGGCGTCGTGGACGGCGATCACGAGAGGGCGCCCGGTGTCGCGCAGATCCGGCAGCCGCCCGTCGTCGTATATCTGAGTCGTCACCGTCCCGGGCAGGACCTCGCCGAGCGCCTCCCCCAGGGTGAGAGGGGTCGCGCGGCCGACGGCCTGGCTGGGGCGCGCCGCCATGTGCACCACCAGCGGCGCCCGCGTGAGCGGGCCCGGAGACTCCGCGGGGGTCGCGCGCAGCGCCGCCGTCGCCGCCGCGAGGCCGAGGCCCTCGTCGGCGTCGCGGGCCACCGCCTTCCTGGCCTCCGCCTGCGCGTCGTACCACGCGGCCAGGTCCCGCACCCGGCCCGCCGCCCCGGCCAGGCGCTCCTCCGCCAGCCGGCCCTCGCGGACCGCGCCGGTGATCGCGTCGCGCAGCGCGTACACGCTCTCCCCTCTGGCCGAGGACACCCCGACGCAGATCGCGTCGGCCCCGGCGGCCAGCGCGCGGACCGCGATCTCGCCGGGCGGGTGGAGAGCGGCGACCGCACGCATCTCGATCGCGTCGGTCACCACGAGCCCCTCGAACCCCAGTTCCTCCCGCAGCAGACCGGTCAGCACCGTCCGGCTCAGCGTCGCGGGGAGCGCGTCGACGGCGGGGACGAGCAGGTGCCCGCACATCACGGCGCGCACCCCCGCCGCGATGGCGGCCCGGAACGGCGGCAGGTCGCGCCGTTCTATCACCTCACGGGAGGCCCGTACGGCGGGCAGTGCCAGGTGGGAGTCGGTCACGGTGTCGCCGTGGCCGGGGAAGTGCTTGGCGCAGGCGGCCACCCCGGCACTCTGCAGTCCCTCGATCCAGGCGGCGCCGTGGCGGCCGACCTCCTCGGGATCGGAGCCGAAGGAACGCACGCCGATGACGGGGTTGCGGGGGTCGGCGTTGACGTCCACCACGGGGGCGTAGTCGAGGGTGGCGCCTGCGGCGGCGACCATCCGGCCGATCTGGCGCGCCACCCGGCGGGTCAGCTCCTCGTCGCCGGCGACGCCGAGCGCCATGTTGCCCGGCCACGAGCTGCCGCCGGCGGCCTCCAGCCGGGTGACGGAACCACCCTCCTCGTCCACGGCGACGATCACATCCGGTCGCTCCCGGCGCAGCTCCGCGGCCAGGGCGGCCGTCCCCTCCAGGCCGGCGACGTTGCGGGCGAACAGGACCACGCCGCCGAGGCCCTCCGCGAGCGCCCGCCGCAGCCACGCGGGCGGCTCCGTGCCCTCGAACCCGGGCTGGAGCACCGCCAGCGCCATCCGGTCCAGCTCGCCCTCACTCATGCCGCCTCCTCGCCCGAAGGCTCGGCGGCAGCTCGTGCCGGAGGCGCGGCGTCAAATCGTGCCGGAGGCGCGGCGGCAGCTCGTGCCGGAGGCGCGGCGTCAAATCGTGCCGGAGGCGCGCAGGATGGCACCTCCCGAATCGCACGGTGTTCGCTGATTCGCTCGCTCATGCACCCCCCTGCCCGATCAGCGCGCGGTGCGCCTCGGCGGCGCGGGGGTCGCCGGGCAGGGCCGCCCGCACCGCGAGCGCGGCGGCGCCCGCCGCGGCGTCCCGGGCGCGCACCAGCGTGGACCGCCTGCCCAGCTCGGCCCTGACCAGGTGGGCGAGCTCGGTCGGCTCGGTCAGCAGCGACCCCGCGAGCACCAGCGGCCCTTCGCCTCCCGCCGCCCGCGCTCCCCTGTCGTGGGCGGCCTCCCCGGTGACGACCCGGGCCGTACGGCACAGCCTGCGGGCCGCCTCGGCGACGACGCCGCGGGCCACCTCGTCGCCCTCGCGGGCCGCGGCGTCCACCACGGGCGCGAGCGTGCCGAGCCAGGCGGGACCCAGCTCGGCGACCCGCGCGTACACGGCCGCGACCAGGGCCTGGGCGAGCGCGGGCCCGTCGTCCTCGCCGGCCGTCCCGGCGCCCAGGACGGCCTCGGCCACCCGGGTGACCAGCACGGTGGGCGCGCCCCGGCCGTCGATCGCGTTCAGCGCCGCGGCGGCGGCACGGCGGCCCAGCCACACGCCCGAACCCTCGTCGCCCAAAAGCCAGCCGAGGCCGTCGGCCCGCCGCACGACCCGGCGGTCGCGGACCCGCGCGCCGATCGCGCCGGTGCCGGCCACCAGGACGGCGCCGTCCGGCTCGTCGGTGGCGCCGGTGAAGGCGACGAGCACGTCCGCGACCACCGCCGGCCGCCCGGCGAGACCGGCCTCCCGCCAGGCCCGCTCCGCCGGCTCCGCCGCGCGGGCCGCCCCGGCCAGGCCGAACACGCCGCCGGCGACCCGCGCGCGGTCCAGGCCCTCCAGTGCGCCGAGCAGCGCGGCGCGGAGATTGGCCGCCGGATCGGGGACCGAGATCGCGTTGGCGCCGCCGGCCCGTCCACGCCCGGCGATCTCGCCCGATTCCGTGACCACCACGCAGCGCGTACTGGTGCCTCCCCCGTCCACGCCGACGAACAGAGCCCCCACGGCCGCTCCCTTGTAGGCACTTTCCATCAACCTACAAGGCGATGGAAATCTTCTACAACGGCCGCCGGTAAGGCGGGAGGCCCGATTATTTCCGGCTGTCGGTGAGATCGACGAGCGCGGTCGCCGCCCGGAAGAACTTGTTGCGGCCGAGGTCTCCCACGGTCTTGATGTGGAAGGCCTTCTTCAGCAGCTCCGCGTCCTCCGCGCTCACCCCGGCCAGCGCCTCCACCGGCGCCTTGAGGAGTTCGTCCAGGGTCTTGTCCTCGTACTCACGGTCGAGCAGCTTCGCCAGGTCCGCCGATACAGCCATGGTTCCCCCCATCGAACACGCCCCCGATACCTCTTGAAGTGCCCAACCAGCCCAATTCCTATGCCGCTCGTGGATCTCCCACCGGACGGCCCTACTCCGCCGTGTGCTCCTTGAGCCAGTAGGCGAACCGCGTGGAGCCGAGTTCGGCGTCGCCCTCGGCACTCAGGACCGGGCGCGCCCCGCGTCTGTGACACCGATCGCCCGAAGGGCCGCCCGGCTCCTCAGCCGAGCGCGGCGCTTCCGTAGTCCCACAGGCGGTCCGCCGCGTCCCTGTCGAGCGCGTGGGCCGCCACTCCGCCGGCGATTCCAGGGGCGGCGGGCGGGGCCTCCTGGTTGTCCTCGAAATAGCGGCCGGTCACGCCTTCCACCACAGGCGAGGCCGCCGGCAGCACCGATGCCGCCGCGCCCTGGGCGACCGTCTTGAGGTAGGGCTGAGGGATGATCTCGCCGTTCTCGTCGATCGCGCCCATCTCGCGCATGGTCGCGTCGTCCATGTGACGCTGGAGGTTCGTCAATATCCAGCCGGGGTTGAGCGCGTTCGCCGTGATTCCGTCGGCCCGCCCACCGGCGCGCGCCCACCGCCAGCAGGACGTCCGCCGTCTTGGACTGCCCGTAGGCCGTCCAGGGGTGGTACGGCCGGTGCTCGAACTGCGGGTCGTCGAAGTCGAACGGCGTGCCGACATGGGCGCCGGAGCTGACGACGACGATCCGCGCCCGGCCCGCCGCCCGCAGATTGCCGTACAGGCCCACGGCGAGGGCGAAATGTCCGAGATAGTTCGTCGCGAGCTGCATCTCCCACCCCTGAGCGGTGACCTCCCGCGCCGGGAGCGCCATGACCCCGGCGTTGGCGACCAGCACGTCGAGCGGGCCTCGCCAGTCCCGTACGAACGCCGCGACCGACGACAGATCGGCCGCCACGCGGGGAGATGCATCAAAGCTGCACCACTGGCGGAACACCCGATTCGTCGAAGGTGCGACTCACCCCGGCATCGGCTGCCGCCGCGACGGGTTCACCCCGCCCGCCTGGAGAAAGAGAAACCCCTTCCGGGCGCGTGACCCGGAAGGGGCTCCCAAGGCACCCGAGCTGCTCAATCCCATCCAAGCCGCTCAGTCGCATCCGAGCCGCTCAGTGGTGCCCGAGCCGCCGCTCAGCCGCGCGAGCGGCGCAGGGCGGTAAGGCCGGCGCCTGCTCCGACCAGGCCGGCGACCAGGCCGATGCCGCCGAGCACCAGAGCCGGGGTGGTGTCCCCGCCCTCGTCGTCGTCATCGTCCGCGGCGGCCGCGACCGTGGGCGCGGCGGCAGGCGAGGCGGAGGCGGCGTCGTCATGGTCGTCCTCCCCCTCCTCGGCGGCGACGAGCTTGAGCACCGGCGCGGGGTGTTCGGGCTCGGAGCCGTCGGCCTTCGGCGCCTCCGCCCACTTGACCTCCTCACCACTGGAGTAGGTCTGCACCGTGGGGAAGGTGAGCGCGTCCACGTTCTTCGGCAGCGGCCCGACCGAGGCCTCGAACTCCTGGAACTGGCCGGACTCGATCTTCCCGCCGGACCAGGTGATCTTCAGTACCGACTCGGTGATCGTGTCGCCGGCGTCCGACACGACGGGCTTGGGGAGCTTGCCGCGGGTGAGCTTGACGTCCCATCCCGGAACCGGCCGGACCGAGACGAACGGCAGCGGGTGATCGGTGGGGAACTCGACCTCCACCTTGGTGGTCGAGGCGTTGTCACGCTCGTTGGGAACGCGGAATGCGATCTTGGTCCAGCCGCCCTGAACGGCGGTGCCAGGGTTGACGGTGACGTGGGCGAGGGCGGGAACGGCGAGGCCGAGGGTGAGCGCGAGGGCGCCGGCGGTGACGGCGGCCGCGCGACGGACGTACGAGGTCATGGGGGTTCTCCAGTCGTCTGCGATGGTACGGAGGCGCGCGAACGTGCCCCAGAGGGGGAGAGACCGATCCCTGGGAGATACGCGCCGCCCGCGCGTGATGCTCAGAAGACGAGAAGAACCGGGGGCCCGCGGCGGACGACCGCGTGCCGCAGCACGCCCGCGATGCGCGCGGGGTGGCCGGCACCGGGCGCCGGGCGCCGGGAGGGACGCCGGGCCGCCGCGAGATCCGTGCCCACCAGAGCCGACAGCGCGGTCACCAGTGCGGCCACCGTCCGCAGGCAGCGCGCCGCCTTTGCGCCGATCCCCCGCAACACGGACCACAGGGCTTCCTCGCCGCGCGCCAGCCACCATCCGGTGAGCAGCGCCGCGGTGAGGTGGGCGGTGAGCATTCCGGTCTGTGCGCTCAGGCCGCCGTGCCACGTGGGATGCCCCGCCTCGGTGGCGGAGGCCGTGATCTCGAGGAGGAAGTGCAGGAACGCCTGGGCGCCGAGCAGCAGGCCGACGATCGCCTGGGGTGACCGTTCCCGGCCCGCAGCGACGGCCGCGCCCGCCGTGACCACGAGCACGCCCGTGAGGAGCGCGGCCGGCGTCGGCCCGCCTCCGCCGGCGAACCGGTGCGCGCCGACGGCGAGGATCACGCAGACGGCCGAGAAGGCGGCCGACCGCGCGAGCCGGAAGGAGAGTGAGGCGCGCATGTCGCCGGGATTGTCTCACACACGGGCGACCTCGGCCGGTCCCATCTGCGATCTTCCGCACCCCGCGAGAAGCCCGCCGCGACGGCCACGCCCGCCGCGACCACGAGCACGACCACGAGCACGAGCACGACCACGACCACGCCCGTGAGGAGCGCGGCCTGCGCCGGAACGGACGACGCCGTCCCGGCGCAGGCGTGCGGCGAGAGGTCAGGGACGGGTCCAGCGCTGGTTGGCCTGGCCGTTGCAGGTCCAGACGACGAGCTTGGTGCCGTTGGCCGTCCCCTGGTTGTAGGCGTCCAGGCACTTGCCCGCGCCGACGGCGGTGATGGTGCCGTCCGCGGTGAACCGCCACTGCTGGTTGCTCTGGCCGTTGCAGTCCCAGATGACGACGTTGCTGCCGTCCGCGGTGCCCCGGTTGGACACGTCCAGGCACTTGTTGCCGTAGACCCGCAGCTCACCCGAGCCGGTCGGCGTCCACCGCTGGTTGGCCTGGCCGTTGCAGTCCCAGAGCTGCACCTGCGCGCCGTTGGCCTGCGAGACGCCCGCGACGTCCAGGCACCGGCCCGACCCCACCCCCTTGATCGCGCCCGTTCCGGTGGGAGTGGGCGACGGACTGGGAGTGGCGCCGCTTCCCGTGACGGTGAGGAGGACCGCTTCGCGAGCGGGCACGGTCGTGGTGTAGCCGCCGTCGAACGTCCCGGCGTCGGTCCCGGTCCACAGGTTCCGTACGGTCGCGGGTCCGCTGAGACCGAGGTCGGACCAGCGGGCGGTGATGGACGCGGAGGAGGTGGTCCGGTTGAGCAGGAGCACCGCCCTCCGGCCCGTCCCCGACAGCACCTTGCTGTACACCTGACGGCCGCTCTGGTCCTCGGCGACCTTCACCCCCTGCCGCCCGAGCGGGTCCTGGTCGACCGCGAGCACCTCCCGGTTGGTCAGGATCGCCCTGGTCTCGGCGCTCATCGTGGCGAGGTTGTTGCCTGCCAGCAGCGGCGCCCCCGAGATCGCCCACAGGCCCATGTGCGTACGGTTCTGCGCGGCCGAGAAGCCGTTCATGCCGACGATGAGCATGTCGGGGTCGTTGTAGTGGCCGGGGCTCTGCGCGTTCGGGTGCTGGGCGGAGTCGAAGTTGGCCAGCACCCGGTCCATCGACGCGGCCTGCCCCCAGTAGATGATGTCGCCGCTGGTGCGCCACATCGTGGAGATGCCCGGCGCCCAGTCCCACGGGTTCTGGGCGCCCCAGTTGCAGACCGACAGGACCATCGGCCGTCCCGTCTGCGCGGTGGCGCGGTCGATCGCGGCGCTGATCGCCTGGTAGGCGGTGCGGGCGTTGAGCCCTTCGGCCTGGCCGCCGCACCAGTCGACCTTCACGAAGTCGAAGCCCCACCGGGAGAACTGCAGGAAGTCCTGGTCGTAGTGGCCCTCGCTGCCGGTGTTCGGCGCGGCCGGGCGGCCGGTCGGGTAGTAGTAACCGCAGCCGTTGCGCCCGGCGTCGGTGTAGATGCCCGCCTTCAGCCCCTTGCTGTGGATGTAGTCGGCGATCGCCTTCATCCCGCCCGGCCATTCCGCCGTGTCGACCGTGATGTTGCCGGACGCGTCGCGGGTCCCCTGCCACCAGCCCTCGTCGATGTTGATGTACTCGTAGCCGGCGTCCTTCATCCCCGAGGACACCATGGCGTCCACCTGGGCTTTGATCACGTTGTAGTTGATCTGGGCCGCGAAGGTGTTCCACGACGCCCAGCCCATCGGCGGTGTCGTCACCGTCGCCACGGCCGCCACGGCCGCGGCGGCCCCGGCGGCCGTTCCCGTCGTGGTGGCCGCGGCGCCGTCCGCGGCCGCCCACCCCGCCGGCACCATCGTCGCGATCGCGAGGTGCACGGCGACGACCAGCCGCCGTAGCCGCCGGACGCGGGGGGGACGGCCATCCGGAGTGTGCCCGGAGGACCGTCGCCGGGCGGATCCGCGTAATCGCATGCGTTTCTCCTTCTGGTGGGGATGCTCGCTCTGGTGGGATGCCCGGCGCGGCCGGTCCTCGGGAAGCAGGCGGCGGAGAACCACCCGCCCGAGCCCGAACGCGACACAGGCCGACACAGGCCGACACAGGCCGACACAGGCCGACATGGCAGCCCGGCACGGCTGAACGACGAGGAGGAGACCGGAGGCACCCGGGAGATCCAGTGCGGCCGAACGCCTGACGGGACGGGCGTCGCCGCCGGCCCCTGCCGCTCACCACCGACCCCGGCAGGAGGAAGCCGAACGCGCACTCAGTGTGGAAACCTCCGCGAGCAGTGTCAAGACCATTGGCGAATCGATTCGCACAGACGCCCCCGTGTCGCGCGGCTCAGGGCCCCGGTGAATCGGGCCCTCACCCTCGCTCCGGCCGATGAAACTTTCAGCGGGCTCCACCGGCGACGAGGCGGGCGATCCCGCCCTGGTGGGAGCGGCTGAGCGCCCTGCGCGGCGGAAGCGCCCGCGCACCCCCGGGCGTGGCCCCTTGACGGCGCTCGCCGCGTCGTATTTGCTCCGCTGCACCAGCGCCTTCGGTCGCCGCAGGGAGAGGAGCACACCTCTGCAGTCGATTTGTTAACGCTAACAACCCGCTGCCAACCCAGCGGCGGACGTACGAGGAAGACCGGCCCTTTCCGATCAGCGCAGCGTCTCGCAGCCGACCCCGCGAGACCGCGCACATCACCCAGGCTTCTCGCCTACGGGCTCACACCGACGAGAGGAACGAGAGCATGCCCAGACGTCACCGCTGACGCGCCCCTACTCGACCGCCGGAACGCGTCGCCTCACGCCCGGCCTCCCCCGAGGGCGGGTGCGCCCTTCCCCATGCCGTCCGCACCGCTGTCCGCCGCCGCCGGGACCGCCGGACGTCGCCCGGACGCCGAAGCGGTACCCGGGCCTCCCGCACGGAGAGCCTTTGGGTCATACTCGCTACCGATCAACGGTGCCGAGCCGAGGAACGCCGACGATGAAATCTCCCCCGCGCCGTCGCGGTGTGGTCGTTCCCGCCGTCGCCGCGACGGCGTTCGCCGTGCTGGCGCTCGCCCTGTGGTTCGGCGGCGGCAGGCCACCGGCGATCCAGGGACTCCCCTCCCCCGGCGCCCTGACCACCTGGGGTCTGCCGGTCGTGCGCCTCGTGCACGACGTCTGTGCCGTCGCGACGGTCGGGGTCCTGCTGGCCGCCGTCGTCCTCGCCCCCGCGAGCGGCAGGGCCGTCGTGCGGACGGCCGGGGCCTGGGCGCTCGGCTGGGCGGCGAGCGCGGCGGTCACCGAGGTCCTGACGCTGTCGGACTTCCTCGGGCTGCCCCCGGGCGACGCGCTGCGCTCCGGCGCGCTGTCCGCCTTCCTCTTCCACGTCCCGCAGGGACAGGCGTTCCTGACGGTCACGGTCGCGGCCCTGGCGGTCGCCGCCGGGTCGCTCCTGCCACACGGCCCCCGGCACTGGTCCACGCTGCTGCGGCCCGTGCTGCTCGCGGTGGCGGTCCTCGCGGTGCTGCCCCCGGCGTACGTGGGCCACTCGGCCTCGGCCGCCGACCACAACCTCGCCGTCCTCAGCCTGATGGCGCACGTCGGGGCCGTCGCGCTGTGGATCGGCGGCCTGTACGCCCTCGTGGCCCACCTGCGTGCCGCGCCCGGGCTCACCGTCGCCGTGCGCCGCTTCAGCACGCTCGCGCTGGGCTGCTTCGCCGCCGTCGGGGCGTCCGGCGCGCTCAACGCCTGGGTCAGGCTCGGCTCGCTGCCCCTGCTCTGGCAGTCGAGGTACGGCCTGCTCGTGCTGGCCAAGGTCGCCGCGCTGGGCGTGCTCGGCTGGTTCGGGTGGCGGCACCGGCGCGCGACCATCGGGGCGATGGAGTCCGGCGGAGTCCGCGCGCCGTTCCTCCGTCTCGCCTGCGGCGAGATCGCGGTGATGGCCGGCACTCTGGGCCTGGCCGTGGCGCTGGGCCGCACGCCCCCGCCGCCCACGGAGACTGCCGCGCACCAGCACGACGCGCTGGGCTACGCCCTGCCCGCCCTCACCCCGGGCACGCTCGCCACCGAGGTGCGGCCCGACCCGATCGCGCTGCTCCTGCTGGCCGCGGCCCTTGCCGCGTACCTGTCCGGCGTGCGGCGATTGTCGCGCGCCGCGTCGCCGGGGAACGGCGAGAGGTGGCCGGCCGGACGCACCGCGTCCTGGGTCGCCGGCCTGGTGGTGCTCGGCTACGCCACGTCGGGAGGAGTGGCGGCCTACGCGCCCGCGGTCTTCTCCGCGCACGCGGCACAGTACGCGCTGCTCGGCGCGGTGGGGCCCGTCCTGCTCGTCTTCGGAGCCCCGGTGACCCTGTGGCGGCGGTCCCACCCGGGATCCGAGCCCTTCTCCGGCCCGGCGGGCCGCGCGCTGTCCCATCCGGGGACGGCCCTGGCCCTGTACGCGCTGCCGTACCCGGTGCTGTACCTGGCGGGCCTGTTCGAGGACGCCCAGCCGAGCCTCGCCCTGCGACTGGCCGCGCAGGCGGTGGTCACGGTCACCGCGGTGCTCTTCCTCGCGGTGGCGGCCGGGGTGGACCCGCTTCCGCGCGCGATCCGGCCGCAGGTCCGCCTCTGGATGCTCATGGGGGCGATCGCCGTACGCGCGTGGACGGGGCTGGCGGTGCTCGCGGGGCCGCCGCAGGCGCCGGAATGGTACGCGGCGCTGGAACTGCCGTGGGCGCCGGACCGGGCGGCCGACCAGCAACTGGGGGCGTTGCTCGGCACGGGCGCGACCGTCGCCGTCCTCGCGGGCCTGCTCGCGCTGCTGCTCGTCCGCGGGCGCGCGGCGCGGCACGACGCGGTGTCCGGGCCCGCGCGGATCAGGACGAAGGGGCAGGACCCGTCGAGTCGCGGACGCTGAGGGTCGTCGCCAGCTGGAGGTGCCGGGAGGCGGGCTGGACGCCGTCCGCCATGCCGATGACGGTCTCGACGGCCATCCGGCCCATGCCGACGAGCGGCTGCCGGACGGAGGTGAGCCGGGGCGTGGTCCACTCGGTCTGCGGGGTGTCGTCGAACCCGGTGACCGACAGCTCCCCCGGGACGGTGATGTGCAGTTCCTTGGCCGCGGCGAGGACGCCGACGGCGATCTCGTCGTTGCCCGCGACGATCGCCGTCGGCCGATCGTCGAGCGCGAGGATGTCACGGCCGTGCCGCAGGCCCGCCTCGACGGAGAACGCCTCGTGGCGGATCAGCGCGCGATCCGGCGTGAGGCCGGCCGAGTCGAGCGCGGCCTGGTACCCGTGGAAGCGTTCCACGGACGGAGCGGAGCCCGGCGGGCCGCCGATCCAGGCGATCCTGCGATGGCCGAGCTTGATCACGTGCTCGGTCGCCGAGCGACCGCCCGCCCAGTTGGTGGAGCCGATGCTGACGACACGTGATTCCGTCGTGTCGATCGGGTCGATCGCCACCACGGGCACCTCGAGATCCTCCGCGGCGAGGAGCACCGCGTCGGGCACGGCGACGGCGAGCGCGATGAGACCGGCGACGCCGGACTCCTTCTGCTCCTCGATCCAGGCATGGGCCGCCGCGGAGCTCGTGCTGATGGGCTCGCCGGGCGGCAGCCGGAGGAGGAGCTCGGCCTGAGCGGAGGTCGCGGCCACGAGTATCCCCTGGAGCACCATGCCGGCGTAACGGGACTCGACGAAGTCGAGCATGGTGACGAGGGCCCGGTCCCGTGCCCGCTCGTGACGCGCCGCCGTCGGCTTGTAGCCGATCTCCGCCATCACCGCGAGGACACGCTCACGCGTGCTCGGCCCGACATCGCTGCGCCCG
Organism: Microbispora sp. NPDC049633; assembly: GCF_040675265.1. Lineage (NCBI taxonomy): Bacteria > Bacillati > Actinomycetota > Actinomycetes > Streptosporangiales > Streptosporangiaceae > Microbispora > Microbispora sp. NPDC049633. The sequence goes on along the minus strand of NZ_JBFAOO010000028.1, from coordinate 4,117 downwards.
TTGAGAACCTTCGACGCGGTCGTCGGCGAGACGCCGGCGAGTCGGGCGACATCCGCCAAGGTGGCTCGCTCGGAACGACCTCGCCGTACCATCAGGGCTCCTTCCGGGCTTCGAAATTGTTTCGAATTTACCATGGACGATTTTCGCCAGCCGCTTCGGTGCATTCGCCCATGCCCACCCGTTGACACTGTGCACGGACCCTCCTAATGTCCTGAGCGGGTCGAATATATTGCGAAACTATTTCGATATGCGTGAACCCGGAAGTGAGACCATGACGAACGACGGCGGGTCCGGCCACCGGTTGCGGATCGACGGAGAACCGTGCGACGAGAGTGCGTTCCCGCACGTCTGGGCCAGGTGCGTCGGCGCCGGACGGGCGAACGAGGCACTGCGGGCGGACTGGCGGCAGCAGTTCGCCGAGGCCGTCGCCGCGTGCGGGTTCCGGTACGTCCGCTTCCACGGCGTCTTTCATGACGACATGTTCGTGTACCGGGAGAGCTACGGCGGCGGTTTCGGCCCTGACGCACCCCTCGCCGCACCCGTGTACACGTTCAGCTACGTGGACAAGGTGTTCGACTTCATCGTCGACCACGGTGTCCGTCCGTTCGTCGAGCTGGGCTTCATGCCGCGCGAGCTCGCGACGGTGACGGACACGGTGTTCTGGTGGGGCGCCCACTGCAGCCCGCCCAAGGACGTGGCGCGCTGGGTCGAGCTGGTCACGCGGACGGTCGAGCACTGGATCGACCGGTACGGCCTCGACGAGGTGCGCCAGTGGCGGTTCGAGGTGTGGAACGAGCCGAACCTGGTTCCCCATTTCTGGACCGGGACGAAGACCGAGTACTTCGAGCTTTACGAGCAGACCGTGACGGCGATCAAGAGGATCGATCCCGCGTTGAAGGTGGGCGGGCCCGCGACGAGCGTCTTCGTGCCCGACGACCGCTACAGGGGCGAGGTCGAGGACCGCTCCGCGACCCACGCGACGGCCGCGGCGGCCGACGTGGACGCGCTCGACTGGCGCCCGGTGTGGATCGAGGACTTCCTCGCCTGGTGCGCCAAGCGCGACCTCCCGGTCGACTTCGTCTCGACCCACACCTACCCCACCGACTTCGCCTTCGCCGCCGACGGCGAGGCGGTGCAGATCACCCGGTACGCCGACGCGACGTTCGACGACCTAACCCTGCTCCGCGAGCTCGTCGGCAACAGCGCGTACCCCGACGCGGAGATCCACATCACGGAGTGGTCGACGTCGCCGTCATCGCGTGACTTCGTCCACGACACGCCGCTCGCGGCGACCTACATCACCCGGGCGTACCTGCGGTGCGCCACCCTCGCCGACTCCATCTCCTACTGGACCTTCACGGACGTGTTCGAGGAGGGAGGCGCCGGCATCGGACCGTTTCACGGCGGGTTCGGCCTGGTGAACGAGTGGGGCGTCCACAAGCCCGCCTTCCACGCGTTCACGATGCTCGCGCGGCTCGGCGACCGGCTGCTCCGCGCGACGCCCGACGGCGTTGTGACCCGTGACAGCCGGACCTCGGCCGTGTCGGCGGTGTTCTTCAACTACCCCGAGGACATGGCCCTGCGAGGCGTCCGGGCGCAGAGCTCGTACGAGGCCGCACGCGCGCTGGCCGAGGTGGGGCCGAGCCGCAGGATCCACCACTCGATCGCCGGCCTGAAGCCCGGCACCACGTTCCTCGCCGAGATCGTGGACTGGGAGCACGGGAACGCCGCCGAGGCCTGGTATCGGCTCGGGTCCCCCCTCAACCCGTCCCGGGCCGAGACCGAGCACCTGCGCGGGGTCGCCGACTCGCTCCTCAGGTTCACGCTGACCGTGCCCGGCACCGGTGTGCTCGACCTCGACGTCGAACTCGCGCCGTGGGCGGTGATGTCGCTGCGGCAGACGGCCGTCCGGTGAGGACGGCCGTCGCCCGGGTGAGGCGGCGCCCTTCGGAGAAGGTCAGCGACGGCCGCGCGGGGCGTCGTCGCGGTCCCTGCGCACGATCGGCTTCTTGCCCTTGATCGTGGTGCGGCGCAGCGCCGACACCACCTCGTCCACGGCGCCGTCCGGGATCTCGACCAGGGTGAAGCGGTCGGCGATCTCGATCGCCCCGATCTCACGCCCGCTGACCCGGGTCTCCCCGGTGATCGCGCCGACGATGTCCTGGGGGCGCACGCCCGCGCTGCGGCCCGCGCCGACGAAGACGCGGCTCATCGCGCCGCCGGCGCGCCGCCCGCGCCGGTCGTCGCGGCCGTGCCTGTCGTCGCGCGGCCCGCGCTCGGGCCGCTGGGTGCGCGGCGTGACCTCGGGGATCTCCTCCTCGTCGGCGGCGGCGCCGGTGGACTCGTGGGCGAGCTTGACCGCCGCGAGCGCGATGGCGACCAGGTCGAACTCGTCGGCGAGCGTCTCGACCACCACGCGGAAGCGGTCGAGGTCGCCATCCTCCATCAGGCTCTCCTGCAGCGCGGCCCGGGTCAGCTCCAGGCGCCGGGCGCGCAGGTCGGCGACCGTCGGCACCTTCTCGACCGCGATCCTGCTGCGGGTGACGCGCTCGATGGTCTTGAGCATGCGGTGCTCGCGCGGCTCGGCGAGCGTGATCGCGACGCCCTCGCGCCCGGCCCGGCCCACCCGGCCGATGCGGTGCACGTACGACTCGGGGGCGGACGGCACGTCGTAGTTGATGACGTGGGTGAGCTGCTCGATGTCGAGGCCGCGGGCGGCCACGTCGGTGGCGACGAGCAGGTCGGCGGTCCCGCTGCGCAGCCGGCTCATGACCCGGTCGCGCTGCTCCTGCCCCATGCCGCCGTGCAGGGCCTCGGCGCGGTAACCCCGGCCGTTCATGGTCTCGGTGAGCTGGTCGACCTCCTCACGGGTCCGGCAGAAGACGATCGCCGCGGTCGGGGCCTCCACGTCGAGCACCCGGCCCAGCGCCGCCGGCTTGTAGGCCCGGGACACGATGTAGGCGCTCTGCCGGATGAGCGGCGCCTCGCCGGCGGCGGGCGCCTCCCGCTCGATCCTGATCCGCACCGGCGTGCGCAGGTGGCGGCGGGCGATCCCGTCGATGCGCGGCGGCATGGTCGCGGAGAACAGGACGGTCTGCCGGTCCTCCGGGGTCTCCTGGAGGATCGCCTCGATGTCGTCGGCGAAGCCCATGTCGAGCATCTCGTCGGCCTCGTCGAGGACGATCATCCGCAGGCCCTTCAGCGGCAGGGTGCCCCTGCCGATGTGGTCGAGCGCCCGCCCCGGCGTGGCGACGACGACGTCCACGCCGCGCTCCAGCGCCCGCAGCTGCCGCCCGATCGGCTGGCCGCCGTAGATGGGCAGCACCCGCGTGCCGAGGTCGCGGCCGTAGCGGTGCATGGCCTCCGACACCTGGACGGCCAGCTCACGGGTCGGCACGAGCACGAGCCCGCCGGGCTCCCGGCCACCGTCCTCCACGCCCAGCGGGTGGGCGCCGTGCAGCCGCTGGAGCATGGGCAGGGCGAACGCGGCCGTCTTGCCCGTGCCGGTCGCGGCCTGGCCGAGCAGGTCGCGGCCCTCCAGCAACGGCGGGATCGCCTCACGCTGGATCGGTGTGGGCTCCTCGTAGCCGAGGCCGGACAGGGCCTTGAGGAGCTCGGGAATCAGTGCCAAATCGGCGAATCCGGGTCCCTCGTCGATCTCGTTCACGGCCATGTCCTGCTCCTGGTCCTGCTCCTGGTTTCGCTCCTGGCGGGGCGACTGTGCACTGGACGACCTTACGGTCTTTCCGCCCTTACCCCGAACGCCGCCTCCGGCACTCGGCGCGCTCCTCCCTCTGGCCCTTCCGGCGTACGTCCCTACTGCCGAGGTCGTAGGAGAGGTTTACATCCGAAGTCGGTCGACGTGACCGCCCCGGCAAGGAAGCCTGGAAGGGTCCCCCGACAGCCAGGAGGCGATCCATGCAAGGAAAGGCACGGTTCACACGGTGGGCGGGCGGCGCCGCGGTCGCGCTCGCCGCCGCCCTTCTCGTCGCGTCGTGCGGCGACACGGCGCCCGGGGGCGCTCCCGGCGCCTCCACCGCAGCCGCCGCGCACAGCGGCCACGCCGGTCACGGCACGGCCAAGCCGGCCGTCGCGGCGGCGCCGCTGCGGGCGGGCG
>NZ_JBFAOO010000027.1:0-55883 GCF_040675265.1 Microbispora sp. NPDC049633 | reverse complement strand
GGTCGTCTCGCACGCCCCACACGTGACGGCCGCCGCGGTGGCGGCCCGGCTGGCCGAGGCGTCGGAGACGGCGCTCGGGCTGTCGGGGCAGGGAGTGCGGGACGTGACCCGCATCGCCGCCAGCGACCCGTCGCTGTGGACCGGCATCCTCGAGGGCAACGCGCTGCCCGTCGCCGAGGTGCTGGAGGCGCTCGTGGCCGACCTGAGCGCCGCCGCACGGTCGCTGCGCGCGCTGGCGGGCGACGGCGCGGCCATGGAGCAGGTCACCGATCTCCTGGCGCGCGGCGTGCGGGGGACCGGCAGGATCCCCGGCAAGCACGGCGGCCCGGCGCGGACGTACGCCGTGGTCCAGGTGCTCATCGGCGACCGCCCCGGCGAGCTGGCCCGCCTGGTCCAGGCCGCCGGCGAGACGGGGGTCAACATCGAGGACATCCGCCTGGAGCACGCCACCGGGCTGGAGCTCGGCGCGGCCGAGCTGTACGTCCGGCCGGAGGCGGCGGAGACCCTCACCGAAGGCCTGCGCGAGCGCGGCTGGCAGGTGCCGGCCTGACCCGGTCTCCCGGCGCGGCCGACGAGGTCAGGGCGGCCACCGGCCCTGAGACGGGGCCGGGCTCGGGGGCGGTGTAACGGCGCAGGCGGGGGATCGCCCAGGCGATCGCCGCCACGGTGGTCACGGTGAGCAGCCCGCCCGCGCAGATCACGACGCGCGGGCCGTACTCCGCTCCGGCAGCGCCGTGCAGCACGTTCGCGATCTGCGGCCCTCCCACCAGCACCACGGTGAGCGCGCCCTGCACCCGTCCGCGCACGACGTCGCCGGTGTGCGTCTGCACGATCGTGGTGCGGAAGGTGCTGAGCACGAAGTTGACCGCGCCACCGAGCGCGAGCGCCGCCAGCGCGATCCACAGCTCGGCGGCCAGGCCGGCGAGCACGACGGCGAGTCCCCACGCGACGGCGGCGCCCGCCACGAGGGCGCCGTGGCGCCGCGCGCGGGTGAACGTGCCCGACAGCAGCCCGGCCGCGAAGACCCCGGCCGGATAGGCCGCGTACAGCAGCCCCGTCTCCGGGCCCCCGGCCGTGCCGCCGAAGACGTGACGGGCCAGCTCGGGAAACAACGCCGAGGGCATGCCGAAGACCATGGCCGCGAGGTCCACGGCCAGCACCGCCACCAGCAGCCGGTCGGACGCCAGGTGGCGGAACCCGGCCGACGTCCGGCGGGCCACCGAGGAGCCTCGTCCGCCGTCCGCCGCGCTCTCAGGAGGTAGCGGCGGCAGCATGGCGACGGCCCACACCACGGCGAGCAGCGCGACGGCGTCGAACAGGTACAGCATGCCGAGCCCGACGACCGGGACCAGCACCCCGGCGAGCATCGGCCCCAGGACGGACCCGCCGTAGCGGACCAGCGAGCTGAGGCTGTTGGCCGCCGGCAGCAGCTCGGCCGGGACGAGGCGGGGCACGGCGGCCCCCGTCGTCGTCATGACCGTCCCGTAGGCCAGCCCCTGGAAGGCCACCGCCACCAGCAGGACGGGGACGGAGCGGCCGCCCAGTGACGCCTGCGCCCACAGCGCCGCGTACGTCAGCGCCAGGCTGAGATCGGCGGCCAGCAGGATCGTCCGCCGGTCCATCACGTCGGCGAGCGCGCCGCTCCCCAGCGCCGCCGCGACCAGCGCGGCGAACGACACCCCTGCGGCGGCTCCCACGGCCGCCGACGAGCCGGAGACCCTGAACAGCTGCGTCGGCACCGCGACCACGCTGAAGGACCCGCCCACGGCGCAGATCACCGAGGCGATCCACATTCGCCGGAACGCCGGGACGGCCAGCGGCCGGCGGTCGACGCCGAGAGTCCGGGAACGGGGCGGCCGCACCGTCGTGGCGCTCACCGCGGGCTCTCCTCGGCCGCCGTGGATTCCTCCTCCGCCACCACGTCGGCGACCACGCAGGCGAGGTTGTCGGGGGCTCCGGCGGCGTACGCGAGGTCGATCAGCTCGTCGACCGCCTGCCGTGGGCCGCCGGGACCGGTGAGCGTCTCGCGCAGCACGCGGGCCGGCACGACTCCCGGCAGTCCGTCCGAGCAGAGCAGGTACCGGTCGCCGGAGGCCGCGTCGTGCGCCGACAGGTCGGCCGGAGAGGCTCCCGTGCCGGTCAGCGCGCGCACCAGCAGCGAGCGCCGGGGGTGGGAGACGGCCTCCTCCGGGGTGAGCCGGCCCTGGTCGATCAGCGACTGCACGTACGTGTGATCGTGGGTCAGCTGGAACAGGCCACCGTCGCGCAGCAGGTACGCCCGGGTGTCGCCGATGTGCACCAGTCCCAGCCGCGCCCCGGACCACACGAGCGCGGTCAGGGTGGTGACCGCCTGCCCCGACGGGGTCGAGGCGGCGACGTCCCGGATCGCGCGCTCGGCGTCGCCGACGGCGTCGGCGAGCGCGCCGAGCAGGTCCTCGGGGGACGGGGACACGGTCCGCAGGCGCTTGAGCGCGTCGACGGCCGCCGCGGCGGCGCGGTCGCCCCCCGGGCCGCGCATTCCGTCGGCCACCGCCAGCAACCCCTCGCCGGCGTACGCGACGTCCTCGTTGCTCGTCCGCACCTGCCCCGGCTCCGACCGGGCGGCGTACCGGATCCCCAGCGTGGTCGTGGTGTCCTCCACGGCGCCGCCCCTTCCCGTTCCAGACAGGTGATCGACGAGGAAGGCGGCGAGCCGGCCGCGGGCAGCGGTCTCGGCGGTGACCTGCCGCCAGTAGGCCGCCACCGCTTCGGCCGCGTCCGGCGCGGGCAGGTCGCACACCTGCCGGATGCGCGCCAGCGGCATGCCGAGCCGTCGCAACCAGGCGATCAGACGGGCCTGCTCCAACTGGCCGGGGTCGTAGTAGCGGTATCCCGACTCGCCGTCCACCGCGGCCGGGCGCAGCAGCCCGAGCTCGTCGTACAGCCGCAGCGCCTTGGGCGACAGCCGGGCGGCCCGCGCGAACGTCCCGATGGTCAGCAGCTCCCCCACGACTCCTCCTCGTCCCGGCCGCCATGGCCGGTGCGACGATGCTGGCGCTTCACCCAGGGGCAAGGTCAACACGCGCCGGACCCGGGCGTGGATCGATCGCGCGCGGGAAGCCCGGTCCGGCCGCCGATGCACGCTTTCCGGCCGTATCCCGGTAGCCTCGGGGACGACGATTCGAAGGGGAGAAGGAGAGCCGGTGTCGGGTCTGGTCGTCGCCATGGACGGTCCCTCGGGATCGGGCAAGTCGAGTGCCTCGCGGGGCGTCGCGCGGGCGCTGGGCCTGCGATACCTCGACACGGGCGCGATGTACCGCGCGGTCACCTGGTGGATGCTCCAGCGGGGCGTGAACCTGGAGGACGCCGCCGAGATCGCGGCGAGGGCCGCCGAGCCCGCGCTGGTGATGGGCACCGACCCCGACGCGCCGGGCGTCACCGTGGACGGCGCCGACGTCAGCGGGCCGATCCGCGGCGTCGAGGTGACCGGCGCGGTGTCGGCCGTGAGCGCCGTGCCCGAGGTCCGCCGCCGCCTGGTGGCCCTGCAGCGGGAGATCATCGCCGAGTCCCTCCCCGGCGGGGGGATCGTGGTCGAGGGCCGCGACATCGGCACGGTCGTCGCGCCGGACGCGCCCGTCAAGATCTACCTGACGGCGAGCGCCGAGGCCCGCGCCCTGCGCCGTACGGCCGAGCTGGACGGGACGACCGTGGAGGCGCAGAAAGCCGCGATGGCCCGGCGCGACACCCTCGACTCGACGCGCAAGGCCGATCCGCTGGCGAAGGCCGCGGACGCGGTGGAACTGGACACGACGCCGCTGGACCTGGACGAGGTGATCGCCGAGGTGCTCCGGCTGGTCAAGGAGCGGGTCTGACGCCCGCGTGCCCCGCCTGACCTCCCCCGGCGCCGCGCGCCGCGTTCCTGAAGGAAGCCGGGGCAGGCCACGCGGTGCGACATACGAACGAGCCCGGCCCCGTAGACGGTCCGGGGTGGCCGGGGAGAACGGAAGAGCAGCCGATGAGGCAGGGTATGGACGTGACGGGGGAGTACGACGAGGACGAGGGCGGCTGGATCGAGGCCGAGCTCGCCGAGCTTTCCGCCGAGGAGGCGGAGCGGGAGCCCGACTCGGGCCCGCTGCCGGTGGTCGCCGTGGTGGGGCGCCCCAACGTCGGCAAGTCGACGATGGTCAACCGCATCATCGGCCGTCGTGAGGCGGTCGTCGAGGACGTGCCGGGCGTGACCCGCGATCGGGTCACCTATGAGGCGACCTGGCGGGGCCGGCGCTTCACGCTGGTCGACACCGGCGGCTGGGACCCGGACGCGACCGGCATGGCCCTGCGCATCGCCGAGCAGGCGCAGATCGCGGCCGAGCTGGCCGACGTGATCCTCTTCGTGGTGGACGCCAGTGTCGGGGTAACCGACTCCGACGAGGCCGTCGGCGCGGTCCTGCGCCGGTCGGGCAAGCCGGTCGTGCTGGCCGCAAACAAGGTCGACAACCAGCAGATGGAGCTGGAGGCGAGCGGGCTGTGGTCGCTCGGCCTGGGCGAGCCGCACCCCGTCTCGGCCCTGCACGGCCGCGCCAGTGGCGACCTGCTCGACGTCGTGCTCGACGCGCTGCCGGAGACGCCGCCGCAGACGTTCGGCGCGCAGCGGGGCCCGCGCAGGATCGCGCTGCTGGGCAAGCCCAACGTGGGCAAGTCGTCGCTGCTCAACAAGCTCGCCGGGGAGGAGCGGGTGCTGGTCGACCCGATGGCCGGCACCACCCGTGACCCGGTGGACGAGCTGGTCGAGCTGGGTGGCACGACGTACCGGTTCATCGACACCGCGGGCATCCGGCGGCGCGACCGCGAGCTGAAGGGCGCCGACTTCTATGCGGCCATGCGCACGCGGGCCGCGCTGGAGCGGGCGGAGGTCGCGGTCGTGCTGATCGACGCCTCCGAGGTGCTGACCGAGCAGGACCTGCGGATCATCGGCCTGGTGATCGAGTCGGGCCGGGCGATGGTGGTCGCGTTCAACAAGTGGGACCTGGTCGACGAGGACCGGCGCTACTACCTGGAGAAGGAGATCGACCGGCAGCTCGTCCGCACGCCCTGGGCGCTGCGGGTGAACATCTCGGCGAAGACCGGTCGCCACGTCGAGAAGCTGGCACCGGCCATCGAACGTGCCCTGGACTCGTGGGGCACGCGGGTGCCGACGGCCCGGCTCAACCAGTTCCTCACCGAGCTGGTGCAGGCCACCCCGCCGCCGGTGCGCGGGGGACGGCAGCCCAAGATCCTGTTCGCCACTCAGGCGTCCACCGAGCCGCCGAAGTTCGTGCTGTTCACCTCGGCGTTCCTGGAGGAGACCTACCGCCGCTTCCTCGAGCGCCGCATCCGCGAGGAATTCGGCTTCGCGGGCTCCCCGATCGACGTGACGATGAAGATCCGGGAGAAGCGCAAGAAGAAGTGACCCTGGCCGGACGGGTGGCGGCCAGGGTATGGCGTGACCTTGATGGTTGCTTGATGATGCCGGTATGCGCGGATGGGGACCGGTATGGGGTGGAGCCGGGGTCGCGGTGGCGGCCCTGGCGGCGCTGGGCGTCTACCTGTCGCAGGTGGGGCTGGACAAGGCGGACAAGCTTGCCAGCGTGATCGGGCTGTTCGTCGCCCTGGCCGGGCTGGGGGTGGCGGTATACGCGCTGATCGCCGAGCGGAGCGGCGGTGGCGGCGGTGTGCGGCAGCGAGCCATCGCCACCGGGCGTGGCCGCGTCTTTCAGGCCGGCCGCGACATCGACACCGGGCGGCCGCGGCGGCCCGGAGGTAGCGACGACGATGCCGTGGCGGGTGGCGCCGCCGCAGGCGAAGCACCCTCGGTGCGGCAGCGGGCCACGGCCGCCGAGGACGGCCAGGTGGACCAGGCCGGCCGCGACATCAACGAGCGGTGAGGCCGTCGCGTGGGTCACGCAAGGTGATCCAGCATGCGGAGGGTTCGGGGCTGGCCCGGATCTATCAGGCGGCCGGGGACCTGATCGTGTATGGGGGCGAGGAGTCGTATCGGTGGGCGTTGTGGCCTGAGCCGGTGCCGCCTCCGTCGGTGGGGGAGGCGTGGGCGCAGCCGAGTGAGTTGCTGCGGGCCTCTCATGGCCTGATCGCCTTCACCGGCCGCCGTGGTCTGCTGGCGGAGCTGGCGGACTGGCGGGATGCGCCCACGGGGCAGAAGGTGGCGGTGCGTCTGATCCATGGGCCGGGTGGGCAGGGCAAGAGTCGGCTGGCCGGGCATGTGGCGCAGCTGTGGGCGCGGCAGGGGTGGGTGGTGCTGGCGGCCCATCACCGGCGTGATCGCTCCACCGCGGCGGAGTTCGAGGTTCCCGCCTTGGACGGGGCGGCCGGGGTGTTGGTGGTGGTGGACTACGCCGAGCGGTGGGACATCGCCGATCTGCTCACCCTGTTGCGTGATGCGCATGTGTCGGGGCGGGTGCCGGTGCGGGTGTTGTTGCTGGCCCGCCCGGCCGGCACCTGGTGGGACAGCCTGAAGGGGCGGATGCGGCGGGATCTGGGTCTGGCGCCCAGCAGGGGGGAGCTGGAGCCGCTGGAGCGGGAGAGCGGGATCACGCGTGCGGGGCTGTTCGCCGCGGCTCGTGATCGCTTCGCCGAGCTGCTGGGGGTGCCCGGGGCCGGCTCGGTGGCCGCGCCGCCCGCGCTGGAGCGGCATGAGGCCTACCGGCTGGTGCTGAGTGTGCACATGGCCGCGTTGGCGGCGGTGCTGGCCGCCGAGCGTGGTCAGGATGCGCCCGTCGACCCGGTGCGGGTCTCGCAGTTCCTGCTGGCGCGTGAGCGGGATCACTGGGAGGCGATGACCTCTGCGCGCCGGGACAGACCCCTGGCGACTTCGCCGGAGGCGATGGGGCAGGTCGTCTATGTCGCGACGCTGACCGGTCGGCTCGGCTATGAGGACGGCAAAGCCGCCCTGGCACGCGCCGAGGTCGAGTCCACCCAGGCGATCGGGCAGCTGCTGAAGGACCACGCGGTGTGCTACCCGCCCGCCGGGCCCGCTGCACCGGAGGGGGTCTCGGCTCCTCATACAAGCGCCACGGTGCTGGAGCCGTTGTATCCCGACCGGCTGGGTGAGGATTTCATCGCCTTGTCCGCCCCCGGCCATTCCTGCGATTTTCCCGTCGACCTGTGGGCGCAGACGGCGCCCGCCCGGCTGCTGGCCCCGCCCGCCGGCGCCGATGGCGGACCGGGCGAGGAGGGCGAGGTGCCGGTGTGGGCGCGGCATGCGGTGACCACGCTGATCGAGGCCGCGCACCGATGGCCCCACCTGGCGCAGCGGCAGTTGTATCCGCTGCTGGCCGATGCCCCTCATCTGGCGGTGCACGCCGGGGGCGCTGCCCTGGCCAGGCTGGCAGCCCTGGACGACATCGATGTGGGGCTGCTGACGGCCATTGAGGCGATGCTGCCCGGTCATCGGCACATCGATCTCGACATCGGGGCCGCCGCGGTAGCCACCCGCCTGGCCGGGCACCGGCTGGCCGCCGCCACCGATCCGGTCACCCGTGCCCACATCCATGACGACCTGGCTGTCCGTCTGCTCTACGCGGGGCTGCACGCACGCGCCTTGGCCGAAGGCGACCAGGCCGTCCGGCTCTGGCGCCGGCTCGCCGCGCTGGACCGGGACGTCCACCTGCTCGGCCTGGCGATGTCGTTGCACAACCACGCGCATCAGCTGGCGGAGGTCGGGCGGCGGGCCGAGGCGGTGCCGGTCAGCGCGGAGGCCGTCCGCCTCTACGGCGAGCTGGCCGAGCTGGACCGGGACGCCTACCTGCCCGGCCTGGCGATGTCGCTGGACAACCACGCCGGCCGGCTGGCGGAGGTCGGGCGGCGGGCCGAGGCGGTGCCGGTCAGTGAGCAGGCCGTCGGCATCTACTTCGAGCTGACCGACCGCGACCCGGGCGCCTACCTGCCCGCCCTGGCGTTGTCGTTGAACAACTACGCTCTGCGGCTGGCGGAGGTCGGGCGGCGGGCCGAGGCGGTGCCGGTCAGTGCGGAGGCCGTCCGCCTCTACGGCGAGCTGGCCGAGCTCAACCGCAACGCCTACCTGCCCGATCTGGCGGGCTCGTTGAACAATAACGCTGTGCGGCTGGCGGAGGCCGGGCGGCGGGCCGAGGCGGTGCCGGTCAGTGCGGAGGCCGTCCGCCTCAGCGCCGAGCTGGCCGAGCTGAACCGGGACGCCTACCTGCCCGCCCTGGCGGGCTCGTTGAACAATCACGCTGTGCGGCTGGCGGAGTCCGGGCGGCGGGCCGAGGCGGTTGGGGTCAGTGAGGAGGCCGTCCGTCTGCGCCGGGAGCTGGCCGAGCTGAACCGGGACGCCTACCTGCCCGACCTGGCGATGTCGTTGAACAACCACGCGAACCGGCTGGCGGACGTCGGGCGGCGGGCCGAGGCGGTTGCGGTCAGTGCGGAGGCCGTCCGTCTGCACGGCGAGCTGGCCGAGCTGAACCGGGACGCCTACCTGCCCGGCCTGGCGACCTCGATGAACAACCACGCCGCCTTGCTGGTGGGCATGCGGCGCCGGGCCGAGGCGCTTCCCTTCAGTGAGGAGGCTGTCAGGCTGCGCCGGGAATTGGCCGAGCTGAACCGGGACGCCTACCTGCCCAGCCTGGCCATCTCGTTGAACAATTACGCCGCCTTGCTGGGGGAGGTCGGGCGGCGGGCCGAGGCGGTTGCGGTCAGTGAGGAGGCCGTCCGTCTGCGCCGGGAGCTGGCCGAGCTGAACCGGGACGCCTACCTGCCCGGCCTGGCGGCCTCGTTGTACAACCACTCTCTGCGGCTGGCGGAGGCCGGGCGGCGGGCCGAGGCGGTTGCGGTCAGTGAGGAGGCCGTTCGCCTCTATGGCGAACTGATCGAGCTCGACCGGGACGCCCACCTGCCCGACCTGGCGATGTCGTTGAACAATTACGCCGCCTTGCTGGGGGAGGTCGGGCGGCGGGCCGAGGCGCTGCCGGTGAGTGAGGAGGCCGTCCGTCTGCGCCGGGAGCTGGTCGAGCTGAACCGGGACGCGTACCTGCCCGACTACCTGCAAAGTCTCGTGGTCCGAGGATATGCGCTGATCGAAGACCGCCGATTCCGTGCCGGTATCACCCCGCTGATCGAGGCGTTGGTGCTGTCGCGGGTACTGCCCGAGGACGTCGCCCAGGGCATCGTCCGCGCGGCCGCCGACCTGCTGCGTCGCGCCTATGCGGAGGACACCGCCGCTGTGGCCGACGAGTATCTCGTTCTCACCGGCGAGGAGTTCCCGGCTTGGATGAAGGAATGACCCCCGCCACCTCTACCGGCTCCTCGGCCTCGGCTTGAAGTAGTGCGCGACCATGTAGGCGGTGACCTGCGTGCCGATCTTCGCGCCCTGCACGTCCGCCGTGCGGGTGTGGATGCCGCCCCATACCCGGGCCTCGACGACCTCGGCGAGCGCCTGGGAGAAACCGCGGAAATACCTGGTGGTACCCGAGCCGGCGCTGTAGCCGCTGAAGGGGATGTCGTCCCGGCCGAAGAAGTGTCGCAACGCCGACATGCTCGCGGCGGTGAAACAGGTGTGCCCGGACGTGTAGTCGGGGTGCGGCGGCGTGACGAGCAACGGCGTCCATTCGGGGTCGGCGGACGTCTCCGGGTTGCCGTCCGTGTCGGCCAGCCGGATCGCGGTGATCGGCCGCCAGAAGCTCCACGCCGCCTTCTCGTTGTAACAGGCGATCGTGGCGTCGGCTTCGGCCAGGTCGACCATCGCGAACATCCGCGCCGTCTGAAGGGTGTTCAGCCGCTGCCGCGTCGCGAGCTGACGCTTGATCTCCCATTCGGCCAGATGCCGGTCGTGCCACCAGATCGCGGCCTGCGTCTGGTCGGCCGTCCTGACCGTGCTGGTGGCCGAGCCGACCGTCTTGAGCTCGTTGATGTCCCGGGCGTACCGGCGGCTGGTGAGGGCCGGCGGGCCGGCCGTACGGAACATGGACGCCCTGGGGATGAGGAACGGCTTGAGGTGACCGACCCATGCCCCGTCCGAGGCGAACGTCGGCGGCGTCGGCCGCCACTGACCAGGGCGGCTGCCCACGGGCCAGGTCTGGTCGCCGAACGCCCCGTCGTCCCGTCGCGCGGCGATCATCGCATCGGCCGCCTGAGTGCCCACGGTGATTCCACGCTGTTTCGCCGCACCGTCGGGTATTTCGCCGAGCGACTCGTCGTACTGGGTCTTCAACCTCGCCTGCTGGTCGGGAAACAGCGCGTTCAGCACCAGGTAACCCGCGGTCGCGACGGCCGCGTCCGTCGATTCGGTGCCGTTGGCGGCCGGTGCGACCAGGTATGGCTGATAGGGAGCACCGGCGATCGCGTTCACCGCGTCGTAGACCGCCCCGTGCACCATCGCGAAGCTGCGCGCCTGGACCTGCGGCTGCTGACCGGCGATGTCCCAGATCGCGGTCTGAGCGTTACGGTCCCAGACGACGACGGCGTTGGCGGAGGAGCCCGAATCCCTCGCGTACGCGGGGGACGGGCCAAGTGCGATCGGCGACCCGGCGGCGATGACCCCGGCGACGGCCGCCCAGACGACAGGGGGTCGCAGGGCGGCCGCGCGGCATGCGGCGAGTGGGCTGAACATGAACGCAAACTACTATGCCGCTGAAAAACGCTATAGAGGCAAATGCGCGGAAAACCGATATCGACCCGACCGGAAATGAACTCCGGCAACTGTGCGCCATTTCCATTCTCGTACACCTCTCTGCTCGCCGGGGCGCGCTGTACGGCCACGCCGCGGCCGTCGCGTAACTTTCAACGCGTCCGGGGACGTCCGCCCCGTCGTCGACCACGCGTGACCAGGGTCGTTGCGCCGAGACGCCCTTCCGGGCGAGACCGGCTTTACGTGTGTCGTTGACAGCCAGGCGGGGCCGGGCTGACACTTTCGGCGTCTTTCCGATAATTTCGCCCGCACGAAGGGCCTCGACCACCGTCGATCCGGGTCACGAGCCGCGACATGGTCCTCAGGCCGGCGACCGCGTGACGATGGCCGACCTCCGCCGCACGGTGGCCGTCACCCCGGCCGCCGGCATCACAACCCGGTCGCCGTGGGCCCGTTGAGGAGGAAGTACGTACATGACTCAGATCCCCATTCGGACGAGAAGCCGCGGGCGCGGCGGTGTGCGGGTGTTGATCGGCCGTGTCTGCGCCGTGGCGCTGGCCGCGGCCGTGGCGCTGCTGCCCGGCGTCGCCCACGCCGCCGTGACCACGAACCAGACGGGCACCAACAACGGGTACTTCTTCTCGTTCTGGACCGACAGCCAGGGCACGGTCTCCATGGAGCTGGGCTCCGGCGGCAACTACAGCACGTCCTGGCGCAACACGAACAACTTCGTCGCCGGCAAGGGCTGGAAGCCCGGCACCCGCAGGACCGTGACCTACTCGGGCAGCTTCAACCCCTCCGGCAACGCCTACCTCGCGTTGTACGGCTGGACGCGGAGCCCGCTGGTGGAGTACTACATCGTCGACAACTGGGGCACCTGGCGGCCCACCGGGACGTACAAGGGCACCGTCACCTCCGACGGCGGCACCTACGACATCTACCAGACCACCCGCTACAACGCGCCCTCGATCGACGGCAACCAGACCTTCAACCAGTACTGGAGCGTCCGCCAGCAGAAGAGGACCGGCGGCACCATCACCATCGGCAACCACTTCGACGCGTGGGCCCGCAACGGCATGCCCCTGGGCAATCACGATTACCAGATCCTCGCCACCGAGGGCTACCAGAGCAGCGGCAGCTCCAACATCACCATCGGCGGCACGACCGATCCCTCGCCCTCGCCCTCGCCCTCCCCCCGCCCCTCGCTCTCGCTCTCCCCCCGCCCCTCGCCCTCGCTCTCGCCGGGAGGCACCGGCGCATGCCGCGTGTCCTACACGAAGAACGAGTGGAACAACGGGTTCACCGCCGAAGTGGCCGTCACCAACACCGGCAGCGGCACGATCAACGGCTGGACGCTGGCCTGGTCCTTCTCGGGCGGCCAGCAGGTCACCAACTCCTGGAACGCCACGGTGAGCCAGAGCGGCTCGTCGGTGACCGCTCGCAACGTGTCCTACAACGGCTCCCTGGCCCCCGGCGCCACCACCTCGTTCGGCTTCCAGGGCACCTACTCCGGCGGCAACCCCAACCCCTCGGCCTTCAGCCTCAACGGCTCGGCCTGCGCCACCGGCTGACCGGTACGGCCGTGCGTCACGGCACGGCGACGCGCGCGGGGAGCGGGCGCCCACGGGCCCCGCTCCCTCGCCGCAGGCGGCCCGCGTCCGCTTGCCGCGAGCGGTGGAGAGGCTCCGCGACGACGCCCGGCGTGACGGGGACGTCGACGGGGAGGAGCGCCACGAGCGGCTTCCGGCCTGCCTGAGCGAGCAGCTCATGGGCCCCGAGTCGTCCGATTTGGATACGCCACCGCGACTGCTCGCGGGTCCGAACCGTCTGCCAGACTTCGACTGATCGAGGCCGCCGGGGCCTCTTGGTAGGGAATGCCCTACCCCCGGGACTGCCGTCCGCCGGATCGATCTTCGGTGGGCGGCTCAATAGCGTTGGAGACATGCGCAGACTCCTCTCCCGCCTCGGCGGCGACACGATATACATCCTCGTCGGCTTCCCCCTCGCGACGATCACTTTCTGCCTCACGGTGGCCGGCCTGTCGGCCGGCGCCGGGCTCCTGGTGGTCTGGCTCGGCGTGCCCGTCCTCGCCCTCACCCTCCTCATAGCCCGGGGGATGGGCGACGTCGAACGGCTCCGCATGCGCGCGGTGCTGGGCCAGGAGCTGCCCCGGCCGCGGTACCCCACGTCCCCGCCCGGAGCCGGGGTGTTCCGCAGGACCGTGACCCCGCTCGCCGGGGGGCAGCCCTGGCTCGACGCGCTGCACGCGCTGCTGGCCTTCCCCGTCGCGGTCGTCGCGTTCTGCGTGACCGTCACCTGGTGGGCCGTGACGGTCTTCGGGCTGACCTACCCGCTGTTCGGGTGGATCTTGTCGAGCATTCCGGACAACCACGAGCTCCCCGAACTGCTCGGCCTCGGGCGCGGCTACGTCGTCAACAGCGTCTTCTACGTCGCCATGGGGGCGGTCTTCGCGCTCACGCTTTACCCGGTCGTCCGCTCCTGCGCGCTGATCAAGGCGTCGCTGGGCCGGGCGCTGCTGACCGGTGTCGCCGCCCTGCAGGAGCGCATCGACGACCTCACCGAGGGCCGCCAGGCCGCCGCCCACGCGGAGGCGAACGCGCTGCGCCGCCTGGAGCGCGACATCCACGACGGTCCCCAGCAGCGCCTGGTCCACCTGGCGATGGAGCTGTCGCGGGCCCAGCGGGAACTACAGAAGGACGCCACCGCCGCGCACGACACGATCGGCAAGGCCATCAGCGCCACCCGGGAGACCCTCGACGAGCTGCGGGCGCTGTCGCGCGGCATCGCCCCGCCGATCCTCGCCGACCGCGGTCTCGCCCCGGCGCTCGCCGCCCTGGCCGGTCGCTGCACCGTCCCCGTGGAGCTGGACGTCCAGACGGCCGAGCGGTATCCCGCGCTCGTCGAGAACACGATCTACTTCGTGACCGCCGAGACGCTCACCAACGTGGCCAAGCACAGCAGGGCGACGTCCTGCTCGGTCGGGCTGACCAGGATCGGCGACACGCTCATCCTCACGATCGGGGATGATGGGGTCGGCGGCGCCCACGTCGCCAAGGGACACGGTCTGTCCGGCCTGGCCGACCGGCTGCGGGCCGTCGACGGAGAGCTGTCGGTGCGGTCGCCGGCGGGCGGGCCGACACTGATCACGGCGGAGGTTCCGTGCGCGTAGTGGTGGCCGACGACGCCGTCCTCATCAGGGAGGGGCTCGTCCGCCTGCTGGAGGAGTTCGGCTGCGAGGTCGTCGAGACCGCGGGCACGGGGGAGGGCCTGGTCGAGGCGGTGGCCGCCCACCGGCCCGACGTGTCGGTGGTCGACGTGCGGATGCCGCCGACGTTCACCGACGAAGGCCTGCGCGCCGCCGTCGAGGCGCGCGAGAAGGTGCCGGGCACGCCCGTGCTGATCCTTTCGCAGTACGTCGAGGTGTCCTACGCCGACGACCTGCTGGCCGACGCCCGGGGTGCGGTCGGCTACCTGCTGAAGGACCGCGTGGTCGACGTCGAGGAGTTCATGGACGGCCTGCGGCGCGTCGCCGCCGGGGGGACGGTCTTCGACCCCCAGGTCGTCGCCCAGCTGATGGTGCGGCGGCGGCGCGACGACCCGCTGGCCTCGCTGACGCCGCGCGAACGCGAAGTCCTGGAGCTGATGGCCGAGGGCAGGTCGAACCCCGCGATCGCCCGCCGCCTCGTCGTGACCGAGGGCGCGGTGGAAAAGCACATCCGCGGCATCTTCGCCAAGCTCGGCCTGCACGCCGAGGACGGCGACCAGCACCGCCGCGTCCTCGCGGTGCTGGCCTACCTGCGCTCCTGACCGTACGCGTCAGGCCGGGCGGTTGCGGCCGCCCATCTCGTACGGCGTGGTGATCCCCTCGTAGGCGAGGTGGAACTCCATCCCCTGAGCGGCGTGCGCCAGGTCGTGGCAGTGGGACATCCACATGCCGGGGTTGTCGGCCGTCAGGGCGACCTCCCAGACCTCGCCGGGAGCCACGTCGAAGGTGTCCATCGGCAGCCCGGTCGCGGGCACGCCGTTGCGGGACAGGATCCGCACGTGGTGGCCGTGCGGGTGCATGGGGTGGGTGTCCGTGCCCCGGTTCACCACCGTGATCCTGACGGTCTGACCCCGCCGTACGACGGGGGCCGGGATGTTCGGCCAGGCCTTGCCGTTCACCGTCTGCGCGAGCCTCGGCAGGCCGTCCGCCAAGGCGAGGGTCTTGTCCAGCACCCAGGTGATCTCCTGGTCGAACCGGGCCGGCGGGGCGGTGGCCGCGCCGTACCGGGTGATGTCCACGATGGCCCCGGCCGCAGCCGGGGGCGTCGCCGGCCCGTTGACGAGCAGGGCGGGGCGGTCCCCCGCCGTCAGCAGCACCGGGCCGGACGGCACCGTGAAGGTCAGGTCGTAGCGGCCGCCCGCGGCGAGGTGCAGGCGGGCGCCGTCCAGGTCGGTCGCCCCCGGCACGTCGCCGCCGTCCACCGCCGCGATCCGGTACGGCGCCCCGGCCAGCCCGAGGACCACGGGCCGCGTGTCGGTGTTCACCACGCGCAGCCGCGCCCGGGTCCCCGGCGGCAGCGCGAGACGGGCGAGCCCGTCGACCGGCGCGGCGCCGTCCACCGACAGCGTGGGCCGCGTGCCGAACGTGTGCAGCGCGAGGAGGTGGTCCTCGCTCTCCGGGAGCGGGACCGCGGGGTCGACGACCAGCAGGCCGAACAGCCCGCGCGGCACGGCGACGCTGGAGTCCTGGTGGCTGTGGTACCAGTACGTCCCGGCGTCCTCGGCGCGGAAGCGGTAGACGTGGGTCTGCCCGGGGGCCACGGCGTCCTGGGTGACGCCGGGCACCCCGTCCTCGCCGGACGGCACGTCGTACCCGTGCCAGTGGATCGTGACCGCCTGCCCGTCCGTCATCCGATTGCGCAGGACGACCTCCACCAGGTCGCCCTGCCGCACCCGCAGCACCGGCCCGGGCACCTGGCCGTCGAACGACCACGCGTCCACGGCGCCGGAGGCGAGCCGTACGGTGGCGGGCTGCGCGGTGAGCGTGAACCGGCGGACCCGCGGCCTCGCCCCGGCCGGCCCGCCCGCGGCCGAGGCCGCCGGGCCGCGCAGCAGGTCGACGGACAGGCCCGGGGCGGCCGCGCCGCCGTCGTGACCGGAGTGCGGGGCGCCACCCGGCCGGCCGCCTCCCACCGCCAAAGCGACGGCGAGGGCGAGCACGCCGGTCCCCGCGGTCTGCCAGCGGTGGTGCGGCGTGCGGACCGGGCCGAGCAGCCGCCATGACACGACAGCCGCCGCGGCGAACAGCGCGAGCACCGCCGCCGCCCCGCCGGCCGTGACCGGGTAGGAGACGACCACCCCGCAGGCGACCCCGGTCACCGCGCCGTACGCGGTGATCAGCAGGGGGAACGCGACGAGCCGGGGGGAGGGGACGGGGGCGTCGCCGGGCGGCACGCGCAGCAGCCGGGGCAGGCTGACGACGGCCGAGGCGAGCGCGGGAAGGACTACCAGGGGCAGGGCCAGGGTGACCTTCTCCGCCACGAACCACCAGCCCGCCCGGGCGAGACCGAGCGTGACGGCGACCCGGAGCGCGGTCACGACGATCGCCGCGGCGCACAGCGCCGCGGCGATCAGGAGGGTCCGCCGCCCGTCCGCGGCAGGCTGCCGCAGACCGGCCAGGGCGACCCCGGCGGTCGCGGCCCAGGCGGCCGCGACCAGGACGAACAGGATCTGATCGAGAGCGATCAGCCGTGCGGTGGTCACGCCGCGACGCGTTCCGCGGCCGGGGACGCGGCCGTGCCCTTCATCAGGGCGCGGGCCCGCTGGACCAGGATGACGGCGACGGCGAGGATGGCCACGCCGTCGAGGGCGTGGAAGCCGAGGACCACGAGACTGCCGGTCGTGGTCGAGTTCTCGGTCCACCCCGCGATCTCCGCCAGCGAGAAGATGACGAACAGCTGCACCGCGACCAGCACGAACGGCAGGATCGACAGGCCCACCAGCTTGCCGCCCGCACGGGCGATCAGGGCCACGACCGTCGTCAGCAACGACAGCAGCGGCATGATCATCGTGCCGTTCATGGCGTGGTAGCCGATGGCGGCGTTAGGGTCGCCCGGCGCCGGGTGCGGCGTCTCGAACGCGCCGAACGTGGAGAGGTAGAACTGGGCGAGCACGGCGACGAGCTGCAGAACGGCGAACCCGAAGAACACCTTGCGCATGTGGGGCCTCCTCAGTAGGAAGGGACGAGCCCCGGGGGTTCTGCGGGGCGGCGGCGAGAGCCGGAACGGTACGCCCGCAATGGTGGACCGTGCGGTGTCCCGGGCGCCCGGGACATCCGCCCCTGTCCACCGGGAAGTTCACCGCCCGGGAAGGCCCGCGCGTACGGCTCGCGCCCGCCTCGCGCGGGGAGGCGTGCGGACTCGTCAGCGGACCCAGGGCGGCACGAGCCGATCGCTCCCCCGGGGGGCGAGATCGCACGCGTCCGGGGCGGAGACGCCCCCGGGGTTGTAGACCTCGCATCCGGCCGGCGCGACCACGATGGCGCTGAAGCCCGACCCGGCGCCGGCGTGCACCTGACGGCCCACGCCGGCGGGCATGACGAGGGTGTCCCCGGCCTCGACGCCGAGGGTCTCGCCGTCGAGTTCCACGGTCGCCGCGCCGGTGAGGAGGGTCCACACCTGCTCGCCGTCGCAGGCGTGGTAGGGGCCGCTGTTTCCGGCCGGCATGTCCACGCGCCACACGGCCTGGGCGGCGCCTCCCTGGGTGGGCGAGGCGAGGGTGGTCATGACGCCGTTGGGCGTGGTGCTGACGCGGCTGTCGGCGGAACGGACGAGGGGCATGGGTGACTCCTTGCGAGAGGGCAGGGCGGGGAGAGAGGAGGAGGGACCGGGTTCAGGCGATCCACGGCGGCACGCCGTGCACGGTGCCGTCGGGCAGGATGGCCTTGGCCCCCGCGGGGGCCGTGACGACGGCGGTGAAGCCCCCCTCGGCGCCCGCGGTGACGCGGCGCGGGGTCGAGGGCGGCATGACCACGGTGTCGCCGGGCGCGACCGCGAACGTCTCGCCGCCGAGCTCGACCGTGGCGGCGCCGGAGAGGAACGTCCACACCTGCTCGGCGTCGAAGTCGTGCAGCGGCCCGCTCGTCGCGGGGGTCGCCTCGACGCGCCAGACGGCTCGGGTGGCGTCACCGAGAGTGGGGGAGGCGAGGGTGGTCATGACCCCGGCGGGGGTCTCGGATCTGCGGCATTGGGCATGACGGATGACAGGCATCGCCGGCGTCTCCTAAGATAGACAACGTCGTTGTCGTTAATAGTGAACCTGGTTGTCTATCTGTGTCAAACGACCCGCCCGGCTTCGAGCTGCCCCTGCGGCTCTTCCTGGGCTTCCGCGTCCTGATCGACGAACTGCACGCCGAGCTCGCCCGTCAGGGGCACCCGCACGCCCGTCCCATGCACGGGTTCGTCATGCAGGCGATCGGCGCCGAGGGCACCACCGCGGTGGACCTGGGCCGCACGCTGGGCGTCAGCAAACAGGCGGCGGGCAAGACCATCGAGACGCTGGAGCGCATCGGCTACGTGGAGCGCGCCCGCGACCCCCGCGACACGCGCCGCAAGATCGTACGGCTCACGCCGTCGGGTCTGGACATGCTGCTGCGCTCGGCCCGCATCTTCGACGACCTGCGGGCGCGCTGGGCCGCCGTCATCGGCGACGAGCGGCTCAGGGAGCTGGAGACCGACCTGCGGAAGGTCACGCCGCCCGACGTCTTCCGCCTCGACGTGCCCGGCTGGTTCGGCGCCTGACCGGCCGCCGATGCGGGATCAGGAGTGGGATCAGGCGCCGGATCAGGCGCGGCGGCCGGGCAGGGCGAGGGACGCGGCGGCGCCGAGCACGCACAGGCCGCAGGTGATCAGGAAGATCTCCGTGTACTCCGCGTGCAGCGCCGCCTGGACCTTCGCCGTGTAGTCCGCGAGCCTGCGGGCGTACTCGGCCGCGTCCACGCCGAACGGCAGCGGCGTGTCCAGGTGCGAGGTGAGCGACTGGAACCGGTGGAAGCCCCAGGCCGACAGCGCGGCCACGCCCAGCAGCATGCCCATCATCCTGGCCACCACGACCGCCGCCGACGCCACGCCGTGCTGCGCCGCCGGCACCAGGCGCAGCACCGCCGACGAGACCGGGGCGATCACCACCCCGAGGCCGAGGCCGGCCACCACGAGGTCGACGTCCATCCGCATCCCGGCCGAGGCCAGGTCGAGCGGCCATCGGGAGATCATCCAGTAGCCGGCGGCGGCCACCGCCATCCCCGCCACGGCCACCGGGCGCTCGCCGAACCGCCGCACCAGGATCCCGCCGAGGAAGGCGGCGACCGCCAGCGCGGCGAGGAAACGGGTGAGCACCAGGGCGCCGCCCACGGCGTCCCTGCCGAGCAGCGTCTGCGCGGCGAGCTGCACGTCGACCAGCGTGACCAGCAGCGCCGCCCCGGCCAGCAGGCTCACCGCCAGCGTGGCGAGCAGCGGCCGCCGGCGCACGCCCGTCAGGTCGAGCAGGCGGACCGGCGAGCGGATCTCCCACAGCACGAACAGCACCAGCGTGACCGCCCCCGCGACCACGCACGGCAGTCCCCACGGCGGCAGCACGGACGTGTCGGGGGAGGGGTTGTAGAGCCCGGCGACCAGCAGGCCGAGCGCCAGCGCGAGCAGGGCGCCGCCGCCCGCGTCCACCTTCCCGGCGCCCGCCTGCCCTGCGTCCACCTTCCCGGTGCCCGCCTCGCCGGACCGTCGGCCGTACGGCTCGCGCCCGGCGGGGACGGCCACGTGCACCGCCACGGCGGCCAGCAGCGTGAGCGGGAGGTTGACCCAGAAGATGCCGCGCCACCCGGCGAGCGCGGCCAGCCCGGCGCCGTACAACGGGCCGAGCACGCTGCCGAGCTCCTGCGCCGCGCCGACCGCGCCGAGCGCCACCGGCCGGGCGCGCTCGTCCCACAGGTCGCCGATGAGGGCCATGGTGATCGGCAGCAGCGCGCCGCCCGCGACGCCCTGGAGCGTACGGCCGGCGACCAGGGCGGGGACGCCTCCGGCGAGGGCGGTGACGAGGGAACCGGCGGCGAAGCCGGCCAGGCACGCGTGGATCAGCGCGCGCCTGCCGTACCGGTCGGACAGCCGGCCGAGCAGCGGCATCGCCGCGACGTAGCCGAGCAGGAACCCGGTCACGATCGGGGTCGCCCGCTCCAGGCGGTTCAGCGGCACGCCGACGTCGGCGGCCACGTCCACGAGCACGGTGACGACGACGTACGCGTCGAGCGCGGCGAGCAGCACGGCGGCCCCGCCGACGCCGAGCGCGAGACGCCGGTGCCGCGGGAAGGGCCCGGTGGTCCCGGTCGCGCCGGCGGCCTCGGTGGAGGGATCGGTGGCGCCGGTCACGACGCGGGCGGGGCGATGGTCACGGGGGCGTCGTAGTCACCCAGGGTAACGGCCACGGAGCCGCCGGTGAGCGGCAGGTCGAGCTTGAGCAGGCGGCCGGCGGCCTTGTCGATCCAGAGTGTGCCGGTGACGTTCTGCTGGACGCCGGGGACCAGCTTGGCCAGCGCCTGCTGCGTCAGCGTGGCCGTCACCCGGTAGGCGGCCGCGTCGCCGACCTTCTCCTCCGCCTGTGTCCGCGCGTCCTGAGCGGTGGCCAGCAGGCCGGGCACGCCGGTCAGCACGGCGGAGGGGTCGTAGAGCGCCATGAGCTGCTGCCGGGTCATCGTCTGGAAGCCGCCGGTGGGTCCCTTGAAGTAGACCTTGTCGCCGACGAGCACGAACTCGATCTCCTGCAGCCCCACGATCTCGATCTGCAGGGTGCCCTTGGCGTCGCCCTCCCTGGTGAGGCTGCCCTCGGCGTGCCGGACCGGCACGGCCGGCTTGTCCTTGGTCTCGATCGTGAAGGCGACCGTCTTGACCGTCCGCATGGCCTCGGCCGAGCGCTTCAGCAGCGCGGGGCCGTCCGGCAGGGCCGTCTCGCTCTTCGCGCTGCAGGCGGTCACGAGCAGCAGGCCGGCCACGACGAGCCCGAGGATTGTTCGCACAGCCGGATCGTAGCGAGCGGGCGGGGAGCGCACGCGCCCGCCGAGGGATTCGGTTTGGCGCCGCCCGCCGGGGGAAGTCGGGACCGGTGCTCAACCCGCGCCGTCCCGCCGCCTGCGGTGTCCTCTCACCGGGCGCCGCGGACCGCCTGGAGGTGGTCGATGATCGGGGCGTAGATCTGCTCCAGGGCGGACACCTGCTCGGGCGTCATCAGGTCGACGAAGTGCCGTCGGACGCTCGCGACGTGGTCCGGCGCCACCCGCTGGATCGTGTCCCAGCCGTGGTCGGTCAGCACGGCGAACGTGCCGCGCCGGTCGTCCTCGCAGTCCTGTCGGGTCACCAGACCGGCGGCCTCCATCCGGGAGATCTGGTGCGACAGCCGGCTGCGCGACTGGATGGTGGCGTCGGCCAGCTCGCTCATGCGCATGCGGCGGCCGGGACTCTCGGAGAGGTTCACGAGGATCTCGTAGTCGTTCAGCGACAGCCCGGTGCCCTGCAACTCGCGGTCGAGCTGGAGGAAGAGCAGGCGGTGGGCGGCCAGATGAGCCCGCCAGGCGCGTTGCTCCTGCGGGGTGAGCCATTGGGGGGCGTCCATGACGACCAGCATAAGATCAGTTGCACGGACGGAGCGGCATGCCTGACAGCGAGAACGGCGAGAGCGTCGGCACCGTCGTGGTCGCGGGTGCGGCCAACCTCGCCATCGCGCTGGCCAAGCTGGTGGCCGGCCTGATCAGTTCGTCCTCGGCGATGCTGTCGGAGGCCGCGCACTCGGCGGCCGACACGGCCACCGAGGTCGTGCTGTTCGCCGCGATCCGGCACGGCGAACGGCCCGCCGACGCCCGCCATCCGCTCGGCCACGGGCGGGCCGCCTATTTGTGGGCGATCGTCGCGGCATGCTTCACGCTCGTCGTGGGGGCGGGGTTCTCCCTGACGCACGGCTGGCACACGATCACCGAGGGGGAGAGCCTGGGCGACATCCGCGTGTCGTACCTCGTGCTCGCGGTGTCCTTCGCGATCGAGTCGGTCTCCCTGTGGCGGGCCCTGCACCAGCTGCGCGGCGAGGCCCGCCGCTGGCGGGTGAGCCCCGGGCGGCTGTTCAAGCGCACCTCCGACACCGTGCTCAAGGCCGTCGTGCTGGAGGACTCCGCCGCGCTGATCGGCATCGCGACCGCCGGCCTCGGCCTGCTGCTGTCGCAGCTCACCGGCTCGGCCGCGTGGGACGGCGTCGCGTCGATCGTCATCGGGCTGCTGCTGCTCGGCGTGGCGCTGACCCTGATCAGGACCAACGCCTCGCTGCTGATCGGCCAGGCCGCGCCACCGGGGCTGCAGGAGAAGATCCGCGGCGAGCTGGCCGCCCAGCCGGAGGTCGAGGCCGTCGTCGAACTGGTCACCGTCATGATGGGCCCCGGCCAGGTCATGGTCGCCGCCAAGGTGGACTTCCTCGACGAGACGTCCGGGAAGCGGCTCGAGCTCGCCTCCGACCAGGTGGAGCGCCGGCTCACCGAGCGGTTCCCGGAGATCAGGCAGGTCTTCCTCGACCCCACCCCGGGCCGGTCAGCCGCCAAGGAGGCGTAGCTTGGCGGGCTCGTCGGTGACCGCTGAGGCGATCACCGTGCCGGCCGTCCACTCGAGGAAGTGGCGGCCCCGCCACTCCAGCGCGATCGACGGCCCGTCGTCGAGCGGCAGGGCCGACAGGTCGGCCTCGCGCAGCCGGTCGAGACTGAGCTCGCCCCGCTTGACCAGCGCCTCCTTGCGCACCCACTGGCGGATCAGCCCGCGGTTGTCGTCGCCGACCAGCGTGGCCTCCGCGGGCGTCAGCGCGAGCGCCGCCAGCCTCTCGTCGGCCGGTCCGTCCGTGGCGTGCTCGGCGTCCACACCCACCCGCCCCAGCCCGGCCACCGCGCAGACGTAGCCCGAGGTGTGCGCCAGGCTGATCGACACCTCGGGGGCCTCGGCCAGCCAGGGCCGTCCGTGGGCCTGGCCGCAGCCCTCGCAACGCTGCACCACGGTCAGCATGCAGGCGCGGGTGCCGAGCAGCTCCGCCGCGCAGTGCCGTACGAGCAGGTGGGCGGCGACGAAGTCGAGGCGGTCCCGCTTGCGCGTGAACCGAGCGGCGCGCTCGCGCTCGGCCTCGCTCAAGGTGCCGGCGACCATGTCCAGCACGTCGTCGGTGTGGCCGGCCACGGCCAGTGGAGGGCGCACAAGGCAACTGTAGGGAAGCGATGTGACGATCAAGTGAACTGGGGCGCTCCGCCTGCGGCGGATCCGGTCCGGGCCGCGCGGCCCGGACCGGGGGCGTGCTCAGCCGGCCAGGGCGGCCATCCACGACTCGACCTCGTCCGGCCGGCGGGGCAGCGCGGCCGACATCAGCCGCGCGCCGTCGGCGGTGATGACGAGGTCGTCCTCGATGCGGACGCCGATCCCGCGCAGCTCCGGCGGCAGCGTCAGGTCGTCGGGCTGGAGGTAGAGCCCCGGCTCCACCGTCAGCACCTGGCCCTCCTCCAGCACGCCGTCCAGGTAGGCGTCCGC
Source organism: Microbispora sp. NPDC049633 (assembly GCF_040675265.1). Taxonomy (NCBI): domain Bacteria; kingdom Bacillati; phylum Actinomycetota; class Actinomycetes; order Streptosporangiales; family Streptosporangiaceae; genus Microbispora; species Microbispora sp. NPDC049633. The sequence goes on along the minus strand of NZ_JBFAOO010000027.1, from coordinate 32,675 downwards.
CCGCGCCCGGGCGCAGTCGTGCACGTCCAGGCCCAGCATGTGGCCGCTGCTGCACAGCGTGTAGCGCCGGTGCAGGCCCGCGTCCGCCTGAGCCCGCGTCAGCAGGCCCCACTCGCGCAGCCCGTCGGAGATCACCCGCATCGCGGTCTCGTGGAACTCGCGGAAGCGCGCCCCCGGCCGCAGCACCGCGATGGCGGCCGTCTGCGCCTCGTAGACCAGCTCGTACACCTGCCGCTGGACGGGGCTGAACCGGCCCGACAGCGGCAGCGTGCGGGTGACGTCGGCCGTGTAGAGGTTGTCGCCCTCGACCCCGGCGTCCAGCAGCAGCATCTCGGCGGGGTCGAGCCGCCCGTCGTTGCGGATCCAGTGCAGCACGCACGCGTGCGCCCCGGAGGCCACGATGGACTGGTAGCCCACGGCGTTGCCCTCCAGCCGGGAGCGCAGGCCGAAGACGCCCTCGACGTACCGCTCGCCGCGCGGGTGCGCGAGGGCCGCGGGCAGCGCGCGCACGACGTCCTCGAACCCGCGCGCGGTCGCGTCCACCGCCTGCTGCAGCTCCGCGATCTCCCACTCGTCCTTGACCAGCCGCAGCTCCGACAGGACCGTGGCCAGTTCGGCGTCGCGGTCGGCGTCGCGGTCGTCTCCCGCGGCGGACACGAGCGCGTCGACCGAGGCGTCCACCCCGCGCAGCACGCGGGCCGGTCCGCTCAGCGCCGCCGGCAGCGTGTCGATGTGCGCGCACTCGATCTGGTACGCCGACTCGGCCTCGGCGAGGTCGAAGCGGCGGCCCACCCAGAACTCGCCGTACCGCCGGTCGCGGTAGAACTCCTGCGATCCGGCGCGGGACGGGCGGGGATGGAGGAACAGCCGCGCGGCGCCCGACGGCTCGATCACCAGGACGTCGTCGGGCTGCTGGCCGCCGGTCAGGTACGCGAACGCGCTGTGCGTACGGAACCGGTGGTCGTCGTCGTTGCTGCGGGCCCGCAGCGTGCCCGAGGGGATGACGAGCCGCTCGCCGGGCAGCCGTTCGGCGAGCCGCGCCCGCCGCTTGGCCGCGTACGCGGCGACCGGCAGCGGGGCCACGTCCTCGTGGCCGTCGGCCCAGCCGCCGCGCATGAACTCCGCGAGCGCGTCTGAGATCGGGAGGTCGTGGCTCCCGGTGTTGAGCTTCTCGGCCATCCAGTGCCCCCAGGGTGCGGTGATATTTCGCCATCGTAGGGGTGGGGACTCTTGACGAGGTAGGACGGCCGCTGTTGCCTGGGGAAACAGGATTGGCCGCTCCGGCCGGCCGGCGGGAGCGGAAGTGGGGACATGTCCCCCGGATGCCCCTGAGAGGCGGTGCCGATGCTCATCGGGACGATCTTGCAGAGTAAGGGAACAGGCGTGGCGACCGTTCCTCCGCACGCCACGGTGTCCGAGCTCCTCGCCCGGCTGGCCGAGCTGAACATCGGCGCGGTCGTGGTCTCGGAGGACGGCCTGTCCATCGCGGGCATCGTGTCGGAACGCGACGTCGTGCGGCGGCTCAACGAGCACGGCGCGGCGCTGCTCACCATGCCCGTCTCATCGATCATGACCGCGGAGGTGCGCACCTGCGGCCCCGACGCCAACGTCGAGGACCTGCGCCGCACCATGACCAATCACAGGATCAGGCACGTGCCGGTGGTCCGCGACGGCAAACTGGCCGGCATCGTCAGCATCGGCGACGTCGTCAAGACCTCCATCCAGGAGCTGGAGAGCGAGAAGGAGGCTCTGGTCGGCTACATCAACGGCTGAGGAGGGCGCCGGCGTGGGGCGCGGTCGGCGCCTCGCCCCGCGCCCCGGCCCTCTGCGCCCAGCGCCCCGGTACTCTGCGCCCCGCGCTTCACGGCGAGCGGCGATTTAGACTCGCTGGCGTGAAGCTGAAGCTGGACCTCCACGACATCTACAACAAGGGCAGCGAGATCGACAAGGCGCTGCACGGCATCATCCAGGAGGCCGTACGCAAGAAGGCGACCCAGGTGGAGATCATTCCGGGCAAGGGGTCCGGCCAGCTCAAGAAGAAGGTGCTGCGCTTCCTCGAGCAGAAGGAGATCAAGGCGCTCTACCACCGGATCGACAAGGACGCCAAGAACCACGGCCGCCTGTTCGTCTACTTCCAGTGGAAGTAAGGGCGCCGCGCGCCTACCAGGACAAACTTCATCTCGATCTTCCCGCGGGCACAATCAAAGCACTCGACCCGGTTCGCTTCTGAGAAGAACGCGTCCACCGTCTTGCGCGTCCGACCCGCTGCGTTCGGCATCAGGTGGGTGGACCGAGGTGTTCAGCGACCGTGCGAATGTCGACCGACACCGAGTCACGCCGACGCCGCGGTGTCTCGCAGCTCTCGGGGACCATGAGGCCGCAGCCGCCCTGCCACCGGCTCAGCCCGGATCAGAACCGAGCTGACGCGCTTGGACAGGCGACTTGAGTGCCGGCAGAAGGTGTCGGCAGCAACCGAGTTCGACAGCCTCGTTGCTCACCAGGCAAGGTGCAGGCATGACGGACGTTGAGAAGACGAGACGACCAGTCCGGAAGCCGAGTGAGCTGCACGATGTCTACGAGTTCCTGGAGGAGGTACGGCTCCGGCCGGGCATGTGGGTCCGCCGCAGTTCCCTCCAGCATCTGGATTCCATGCTGGTCGGCTACAGGCTCGCTGCGGAAATCCATGGCATCGATGAGCCCTTCGACTTCTTCAACGGTGGCCCGTTCGCGGAGTGGCTCTGGAAACGGCTGGACATGCCGTATGGCAGCGCCTTGGGCTGGGCGGTGGAAATCGAGCGAGCGGCGGAGAAGTCCAATACGCCGCCGATGGAGATGTTCTTCGCCCTCCTCGACGAATTCCGCGCCGAACACACTCGGCCCCAAGGTCCTGTGTCAGGGCTCAGGACCCGTCCGACAGATCCTGTTCAGGAGGCGGGGTGACACTCCGGCTGAATGATCTATCGTTCGTCTGCGGCTGAGATTACGGCCGGCCGCCGCCGCTCTCCAGATGAGGATGACCGTGACGGACGACGAGGTGGAGTCGCTCACCGCTGCATGGCGAACGCGGTGGGGTGGAAGCCCGATCGCCTATGAACTGCGCGACCGGCACGCCGACCGCTGGGTCCGCTTCCACAGTCTTCCCGAGTCCAAGCGGTACGCCGAGACCGAAGACGAGTACGAGATCATCCTGGATCGCCATCACCGGGTGCTCACAGAACTCGGCTCCGAGGAGGGCCTCTATGTGATCGCCGGATACTTCGAAGACGCGCAGGGAGGCATCTCACCCGATCCACGTCATCCGGGCGCTGTCCCGTGGCTGACGATCGAGCCTGACGACTGTTCGTTCTTCGTGATCCCGCTGCGGCTCTATGTCAGCACGACCTCGCATGACCGGCGGATTCTGGATCCGCTGCTGCGGGGCGTGGCCGATGACGAGATCAGTTACGCGATCATCGCTCCGTTGGATCTCCGATGGCTCTACCACCCCTACGACGGTGGAGCCGACGTCATCGCCCCCACCGCCTATGAGCGTGACGTCCTGAAGGACCGCCACGCGGACTGGCTGTCTGCGCACCCCGCCGGGCTGTAGAGGCGCGCTGCGGTCGCGTTCCAACAGCAAGGCGGGTGGATACGCGTCGGAGCCTGTTCCATCTCTGTTCCGCCAGAGCGTGGAAGATCTCCGAATCTGCTGACAACTGCTGGAACCTGTAAGCCCAGCTCACGGTCGGTTTGATCAGCCCATCACACGCGAGCAGATTGAGCAGATTCGAGATCTCTTCGACCGGGGCGACGACGAGTGGATGGAAGCCGGCTGCTACCCAGTCGGTACCGAAACATGGCCCCAGGTAAGTGCAACCCTGGGTTACGGGCCGCAAGCCCCAGGGCTCAGCTACTTCATTGAAGCTCGCGCGGTCTGAGGAAGCCCGGAATGCCGACGCCGCCAGTTCCGTCCGAGGCCGTAAAACGCCGGCCGGCGGGCGCGGGGGATGAAAGTTTCACGCCACCTCGTCGAACCGATGCGAACGCGTCACGGTGAGGCGCAGACGGTGGGCCGAGGGCATCCGGGCGTCCGAGAGGTTCGATCCACGTACTTGACGCCGGGACCTTCATTGAATTGACTCCGGATCACCGTCAACCGTCGAATCGATTCGGACGTGCAGCAATGTTAGCGCTAACATAGCTTGGCGAGGCCTGCCGTATCGGTGCCGTCCGATCGTGACTCCTGATCGAGGGAAGAAGGCATGATGCTTTTCGCAAGCCGGAGAAGGGCGCTCGCGGCGGGGGCGAGCGCGTTGATCGCCGCCGTCTGCCTGGTCGGCGGTGGTACGGCCCAGGCCGCGGCGTCGCAGCCGTGTGACATCTACGCCGCAGGTGGGACGCCGTGTGTGGCGGCGCACAGCACGACCCGTGCTCTGTACGGCGCCTACAACGGCCCGCTGTACCAGGTCCGGCGCGCCTCGGACAACACCACCCGCGACATCGGCGTGCTGAGCGCGGGCGGAGTCGTCAACGCCGCCGCCCAGGACTCGTTCTGCGCCGGCACGAACTGCGTCATCACCATCATCTACGACCAGTCCGGCCGCAACAACCGCCTCACCCAGGCGCCTCCCGGGTATTGGAAGGGCCCCGCTCCGGGCGGATGGGACAATCTCGCCGACGCGAAGGCGGCCCCGATCACTGTCGGCGGTCAGAAGGCGTACGGTGTCCGCGTGGAGCCCGGCACCGGCTACCGCAACAACAACACCAACGGCGTCGCGACCGGCGACCAGCCCGAGGGCATCTACGCCGTCGTCGACGGCACGCACTACAACCAGTGGTGCTGCTTCGACTACGGCAACGCGCAGACGGATGGCCAGGCCGACGCCCCCGCCATCATGGAGACCGTCTACTTCGGCGCGAACAAGCAGTGGGGCTACGGGGCCGGAGCCGGCCCCTGGATCATGGCCGACCTGGAGTGGGGACTGTTCTCCGGGGTGAACGCGGGCTACAACAACCTTCCCTCGATCAACCACCGTTTCGTCACCGCCATGGTCAAGGGCGAGCCGAACCACTGGGCGATCCGGGGAGGCAACGCGCAGTCGGGCGGTCTGACGACCTATTTCGACGGACGGCGCCCCAACGGCTACCACCCGATGAAGAAGGAAGGCGCCATCCTGCTCGGCATCGGCGGCGACAACAGCGTCTCCGGCCGCGGCACTTTCTTCGAGGGCGTATTGACCTCGGGCTACCCGTCGGAGGCCACCGAGAACGCCGTACAGGCCAACATCGCCGCCGCCGGCTACGCGCCGGCGGGCGGCGGCGATCCGCAGCAGAGCGTCCAGATCGTGGGCGGCCAGTCCGGCCGGTGCGTCGACGTGCCGAACTCCAGCAGCGCCAACGGCACGCAGGTGCAGCTCTGGGACTGCTGGGGCGGCACCATGCAGCGCTGGACCTACACCTCCGGCAAGCAGTTGCAGGTGTACGGCAACAAGTGCCTGGACGCCTACGGGCAGGGCAACGCCAACGGCACCCAGGTGATCATCTGGGACTGCAACGGCCAGGCCAACCAGCAGTGGAACGTCAACACCAACGGCACCATCACCGGCGTGCAGTCCGGGCTGTGCCTCGACGCCAACGCGGCCGGTACCGCCAACGGCACGAAACTCATCCTGTGGTCCTGCAACGGACAGGCCAACCAGCAGTGGAGCCTGCGGAGCTGATTCTGTGAGACGCCTCGGGCGGAGGTCCGGACACCTTGGGCGGGGCTGCGGCTCCCCGGGACGGGCCTCCGCCCGTAAGGCGCGACATAGTCGCAAGGCGCAACCAGGACCCAGCCCGGCCCGGCTCATCGCGCGGGGAGGCTCCTCAGAGCCAGAAGGTGTCGTGGCGGAGGTAGAACTCCGCCTTCTCCTCTTCGCTCATGGTCGCGAGCGTGAGCAGTCCCTCGAAGTACCCCTCGCGCGGCGCGCCGGGCGCGAAGTGCAGCAGCATCGACGCCGGCTCTCCCGACTCGTTGCGGAACGCGTGTACGCCGCCCTCCGGGACGTGCACGAAGTCGCCGGGACCGGTGTCGATCCAGCGCCGCCCGTCGTAGATCCGGACCGTGCCGGAGAGGATGTAGAACGATTCGGAGATCGACCGGTGGAAGTGCTCCGCCGGTCCGCTCGGCTCCGGTCCCATGTCCCAGCGGTAGAGCCCGAACTGCCCGTTGGTCGTCGCGCCTGTCGCCAGGTAGTGCACCGTGGTGCCGCTCGGGTAGTCCAGCTCGGGCGTCGCGTCCGGGCGCCGGTACGACGCCGTCAGCTCGCCGGTGTCCCCGTGGTAGGACGGCGGCGGATAGGTCAAAGGTCTTCCTCTCCCCGTTCGAGTCGCTCGTCGGGCGGACCGCGTCGTTCGACGGCGACCGGACGAGCGGTGTGTCGCCGACGCGGTGAAGGCTAATCGCCGTCGTCGCCCGGTGCGAGGAGTTCCTCGTACGTCGAAGGCTCCGCAGCCGGAGGTCAGGGCAGGTGCCAGGACGAGCGGCAGCATCAGGCGGGTGAGCACACGCATGGCGGCGCTCACTACCCCCGCGGCGCCGCGCTAGACGGCCTGCCCGCGGGGGAGGGTCATGGGACGGGGACCAGCCGGGACGACCACATGCGGGTCCCCTCCTCGGACCGCACACGGTCGAGGGTGATCGACGGCCGCATCATCGAGATGGCCGCCGGCCGCTGGAGCAGGGTGGTCGCGGCAGCGCTCCAGTCCGCGGTTCCCTCCCGCAGCTCCTGTAGGGTCGCCAGGAAACCGGGAGGGTCGTGGGCCTCCGCGGCGCGGTGGAGGTCGTCGCACTGCCGGTCGACCACCCCGTCGCGCACCGCATGACGCTACGACAGGGGGCCGCTCATCGGCCGGCGAGCGCGGGGGAGAGCGGCTTCTCCGGTGCGGACGAGGGCGACGGCGGCGGCGGTGCGACGGAGGTGCCCGGGGTGACGTGGGTGCCCGGGTTGAGGGCGGGAACGCGGTCGCGGCGGCCGGCGCCGCCCGCGAGACGGCAGGCGAGGCAGTCGCCGTGGCCCGTCATCGGGTCCCTCGTCCGCCAGTTCCACTGCTCCGGAGGCCGCGGGCCGCTGGGCTTGCCCCAGCCCGCGAGGTGCAGCGCCCAGGTGACCAGGCCGCCCAGGACGATCAGGCCGATGCCGAGCCAGACGCCGAGGGACGAGGCGGCGCACATCCCCACCCCCGCCGTCGCGCAGCCGCACAGCACGACGACGCAGCCGGTCCAGCCCGCGACCGTGTGCCCGAGATCGACGTCGTCGTGGATCGCGCTCATGATTCTCCTTGACGGCGAGAAACTTATCTCACGAACTAAACATCTTAGATACTAAGGAGATTGGGGATGGACGGCAAGCCGCGTCCGGAGGCGACGCCCGAGCAGGCCCTGGCCGGCATGGATCAGCTGATCGCGCTCAGCCTGGTCGGGCAGCACGACATCGCCCAGCGGCTCGGGCTGAACGTCACCGACGTCACCTGCCTGGGCTTCATCCTGGCGGCGGGGGACGACCCGATCAGCGCGGGCGCGCTCGCCGAGCAGGCCGGCCTGACCACGGGCGCGGTGACCGGTGTGCTGAACCGCCTCGAACGCGCCGGATACGCGCACCGGCAACCCGACCCCGCCGACCGCCGCCGCGTGCGCGTCGTCGCCGACTGTCCTCACCGCCGAGATCCCGCACGCGGGCGTGGACGACGACGAACGAAGGGACGGCCCGTGACGCGCGTGCTCATCGCCGAGGACCAGACGATGATGCGCGACGCGCTCACCGTGCTGCTCGACCTGGAGGACGACTTCGAGGTCGTCGCGCAGGTCGCGACGGCGGACGAGATCGTGCCCGCCGCGCTGCGGGCCAAGCCCGACGTGGCCCTGCTCGACATCGAGATGCCGGGCGGCAGCGGGCTCGACGCGACCGCGGACCTGCGGGCCGCCCTCCCCGGATGCGTGGTGGTCATCGTCACGACGTTCGGCCGGCCCGGCTACCTGCGCCGGGCCCTGGACGCGGGCGCCCGCGGCTTCGTCGTCAAGGACCGGCCCGTCGGCGAGCTGGCCCAGGCGATCAGGCGGGTGCTGGCCGGCGAGGTCGTGGTGGACCCGGCGCTGGCCACGGCCGCCCTCAGCGCCGGGCCGAACCCGCTGACCCCGCGTGAGCGCGACGTGCTGGCCGCCGCCGCCGACGGCTCCACCGCCGCCGACATCTCCCGGCGCCTCCACCTCTCGGAGAGCACCGTACGCAACCACCTGTCGGCTTGCATCACCAAGACCGGCACCCGCAACCGGATGGAGGCCGTCCGGGTCGCCCGCCACAACGGCTGGCTCTGACCCGCCCTCCAGCCGAGGCCGCGCTGATGCCCCACCAGCTCTCGTGCACTCCTTGACGGAGTGACCATTGCCCCGCCGCCCGTCCTGACGTACGTTGACAGCCCCGGTCACCATGCCGAACCCACGGGGGTGGTCATGAGCACGTCCGGCACGACGGAGCCCGTCAACCTGTTCGACGCGGACTTGGCGCGCGATCCGTTCGAGGGCTTCTCGCGCCTGCGGGAGCAGGCCCCGATGGTGCGCGGCTCCTTCCCCGGCCTGGGCTCCCCCGTCTGGCTCGTCACACGCTACGACGACGTCAAGACCGTGCTGGGCGACCGCCGGTTCGTCAACAACCCGGCCAGCGTGCCGGGGGCGGACGTGGGCAACATCCGCGAGGCGCTCATCGAGGCCCGCGGCATCCCACCCGAGTACGCCGTGTACTTGCTGGACAGCATCCTCGACTCCGACGGCGACGACCACCTCCGGCTGCGCAGGCTGGTCTCGCGCGCCTTCACCGCCCGCCGGGTGGCGGAGCTGCGCCCCCGGGTCGAGGAGATCGCCGAGGATCTCCTCGACCGGCTGCCCGGTCACGCCGTGGACGGCGCCGCCGACCTGATCGAGCATTTCGCCTACCCCCTGCCGATCACCGTCATCTGCGAGCTGGTCGGCATCCCCGAGGAGGACCGCCCGCGGTGGCGGGAATGGGGCAAGGGCCTGGTGTCGCTCGAACCGGGGGCGATGGCCGAGCCCCTGCGGCACATGGTGACCTACATCCACGAGCTCATCGCCCGCCGCCGCGCCGAGCCCGCCGGCGACCTGCTGACCGGCCTGATCCGCGTCCACGACGAGGACGGCGACCGGCTGACCGACACCGAACTGGTCACCATGGTCCTCACGCTCGTCCTCGCCGGGCACGAGACCACCGCCCATCTGATCGGCAACGGCACCGCCGCGCTGCTGACCCACCCGGACCAGCTCGCCGCGCTGCGGGCCGACCCGGGCCTGTTGCCCCCCGCCGTGCACGAACTCATGCGCTGGTGCGGGCCCGTCCAGGTCACCCGGTTCCGCTACGCGGCCGAGGACGTCGAGATCGGCGGCATGACGGTGCGCCGGGGCGAGCCGGTGATGGCGGTGCTGGTGTCGGCCAACTACGACCCCCGGCGGTTCGAGGACCCCGACCGGCTCGACATCGCCCGTGAGCCCGACGGGCACAAGGAGGTCCACGTCGGCTTCGGTCACGGCCTGCACTACTGCTTGGGCGCGGCGCTGGCCCGGCAGGAGGGCGAGGTGGCCCTCGGCGCGCTCCTGCGCCGTTACCCCCGCCTCGAACTGGCCGTCGCGCCCGAGGACCTCGACCGCCAGTTCTTCCCCGTCTCCTGGCGCCTCGCCCACCTTCCCGTACGCCTCGGGACGCCCAATCAGGCAGGATGACGAGGCGTTCGGGGGCGCCGCCACACCGGTGAATCTAAATCAGCCGGCTGATGTCGTCACCGAATTGCGCATCCAGGTGAGCCAACGACCGAGGTGGCCGCGGCCCGATCATCAGCCGAGGTAGACGCGGTCGTGGAACCCGCCACGCTCCGCGCGTTTGGCGTCGGCGAGCCGCTCAATGTCCCGCCAGTCCTGGCCGTGAACCCGTGCCAGGGCGTGGAGGACTTCGAGCACGTCGGCGATCTCTTCGGGCACCTGTGCCGGAGGGGCCTCGCTGAGCTCGGCCGACTCCTCCAGCAGCTTCGCGAGCAACGCCTCACGGAAGGCGACCTCGTCCAGCACGGTCACGACCGGCTCCCGGCCGTCCCGGCGGATGATGTCCGGAATCTTGTCGCGTACGAGCTTCCCCATGCCCTCGCGTCCCCCTCATGTCCTCGTTCGGGTGTCCAGAGGGTAGCGCCGCGGACCGTTCCGCACGCGAATTCCGCTCCGCGAACTCGCGGCACCGTACGCGATGGGTCTGGTCGCACGTATGGAAGCGGCTCCCCAGGCGAAGCCGAAGACAGTGCGCAACCCCACGGACTATCTGGCCGTGGCCGAAGCCGAGGCGGCGGAGTCCCTGCGGCTCGGGTCTCCGACCGAGAAGCTGCTGGCGGCGACACTGAAGTCGATGCCCGAGATGGTCATGCGGAAGTTTCACAACCTGCGGGGCGCAGGGCAGGTGCCGCACCGCTTCTACGAGGTGACCGGGACCTCGCGAGAGCGGATCGTCCGCCTGAGCGAAGACCTGCGCGCCGTCGCCGCGAGCGAGCAGACGGTGAGCCTGCGCGATGAACTGGACGCCCGGTGGAGCATCGTGGAGACGTCCTTCGCGGCCGGTGTCGGCCGCAGTCTCATAGAGGAAGGCGTCAGGTCGACCCGGACACCTTACGAATCATGGACAGGCTGGGGCGCAGATCCGTGGCGGGGGTGACCGAGGCGGTGATCGGTTTCCAGCACGGACGTTGCCTGATCTGCACGGAACCGCTCACACCCGGCACGGACGAGATCGCGGTGGACCACGTCTTCCCCTTCTCGGCCATGCGCCGATACCGCCTGACGATCGACCTCGACGCGATCTGGAACCTCGCTCCCGCCCACGCGGCCTGCAACCTGCGCAAGAGCAGCCGCCCGCCCAACGGCGCCGAGCTGACCGGGCTGGCCCGTCGGAACGAGGCGATCATGGGATCTCCGCACCCGCTGCGCAGGACCCTGGAGCTGACTCTCGGGCCGTACGCGCGCAGAGGCGGCTGGCGCGCCTTCATCCGGGACGTCCACCAGGAGCTGTCCTGACGCGTACGGCCGGTCAGGCGGACGGGCCGGGGAGGCCTTGACCGGCGATCAGGGGTTCGAGGGTCAGGCCCTGGTGTTCGCGCTGGATGGAGCGCATGCGCCACTGGTCGGTGAACACGGCGAGCAGGGCCTGGTCGCGGCTGCGGGCGAGGACCTCCGCGCCGCGCTGGCGCCGGAGCACCTCCGCGGACTCGGCGTCGGTGCGGAGGGCGAGCGTGTACTCCAGCCGGTCGAGGACGATCTCCGCGCCGAACTCGGTGGCCAGGCGGTGCTGCACGACCTCGAACTGCATGGGCCCGACCGCGGCCAGCACGGGAGCCTGGTCGCCGCGCAGGTCGGAGCGGAGCACCTGGATCACGCCCTCGCCGTCGAGCTGGTCGATGCCGCGGCGGAACTGCTTGGCCTTGGCGGTGCTGCGGGATCGGGCGACGGCGAAGTGCTCGGGGGCGAAGCTGGGGATGGGCGGGAACTCCACCGGCTTCCCCTCGTAAAGGGTGTCCCCCGGCCGCAGCGCGGTGGCGTTCACCAGCCCGACGACGTCTCCCGGGTACGCCTCGTCGATGGTGGCCCGTTCCTGGCCGAACACCGACTGGGCGTACTTGGTGGCGAAGGGGCGGCCGGTGGCGGCGTGGGTGAGCACCATGCCGCGCTCGAACCGGCCGGAGCAGACCCGGACGAACGCGATGCGGTCGCGGTGGGCGGGGTCCATGTTGGCCTGCACCTTGAAGACCAGGCCGGAGAACGGCGCGTCCAGCGGCCGGGCCGCGGCCTCGACGTCGAGCCGGGGCGCGGGGGCGGGGGCCAGGTCGACGAGCACGTCCAGCAGCCGCGCCACGCCGAAGTTGGACAGCGCCGCGCCGAACAGCACCGGCGTGGACTCGTGCGCCTCGAACGCCTTCTGGTCGTGCTCGGCGCCGATGGCGGCGAGCAGGTCGGCTTCCTCCCCCGCGCGGGTCCAGTCGTCGCCGAGCTCGGCGGCGGCCTGCTCGGGGGACAGCTCGGTCTCCAGCGCCTTGGTGGCGCCGCCGGGCGTGCGGGTGTAGCGGACGATGCGGTCCTCCAGCCGGTCGACCACGCCGTGGAAGTTCCCCGCGGCGCCGATCGGCCAGGTGACCGGCGTGGGACGCAGGCCGGTGCGCTCCTCGATCTCGTCGAGCAGTTCCAGCGGCTCCTGGCCCGGCCGGTCCCACTTGTTGACGAACGTGATGACCGGGATACGGCGGTGGCGGCAGACCTCGAACAGCTTCATGGTCTGCGGCTCCATGCCCTTGGCCGCGTCGAGCAGCATGACCGCGCAGTCGACCGCGGCCAGCACGCGGTAGGTGTCCTCGGAGAAGTCCGCGTGGCCCGGGGTGTCGACCAGGTTGAACACGTGGTCGCGGTAGTCGAAGCGCAGCGCGGCCGAGGTGATGGAGATGCCGCGGGCCCGCTCCATCTCCATCCAGTCGGACGTCACGCCCCGCCGGCCGGCCTTGCCGTGCACGGCTCCCGCCTGGGTGATCGCCGAGGCGTGCAGGGCGAGCGCCTCGGTCATCGTGGACTTTCCGGCGTCGGGGTGGCTGATCACCGCGAACGTGCGGCGGCGCGCCGCCTCACCCGTGACGGCGCTCATCGCCGGACCCCCGAAGCGTGGATCCCCGAGACGCGGATCCCCGAGACGCGGGTCGTGGTGCGGTCGTGGTGCGTGCAGGCCATCCGGGCTCCCAAACAGCGGTGGACGGTTGAGGTTACCGCGCCGGGCGCCGCGCTCCGGAATCGGCGCCGCCCGGGGCGGTCCCCACCGCGGACGCGGGGAACTACAGGCGCTCGATGATCGTGACGTTGGCCTGGCCGCCGCCCTCGCACATGGTCTGCAGGCCGTACCTGCCGCCGGTGCGCTCCAGCTCGTGCAGCATGGTGGTCATCAGCCGGGCGCCGGTCGCGCCGAGCGGATGGCCGAGCGCGATCGCGCCGCCGTTGGGGTTGACCCGGGCGGGGTCGGCGTCCGTCTCCTTGAGCCAGGCCAGCACCACCGACGCGAACGCCTCGTTGATCTCGACGACGTCCATGTCGCCGATCGACATGCCGGTCTTCTTCAGCGCGTACGCCGTGGCGGGGATCGGCGCGGACAGCATGCGGATGGGGTCCTCGCCACGGGCGGACAGGTGGTGGATCCGGGCCCGGGGCCGCAGGCCGTGCGCCGTGACGGCGGCCTCGGAGGCGATCAGCAGGGCGGCCGCGCCGTCGGAGATCTGCGAGGCGACGGCGGCGGTGAGCCGCCCGCCCTCCTCCAGGGGCTTCAGGCCGGCCATCTTCTCCAGGGTGGTGTCCCGGCGGGGGCCCTCGTCGGCGGTGACGCCCTCGAGCGGGGCGATCTCGCGGGCGAAGCGGCCCTCGTCGGTCGCCCGGACGGCCCGCTGGTGCGACTCGAAGGCGAACGCCTCCATGTCCTCGCGGGAGATGTCCCAGTCCCTGGCGATCATCTCGGCGCCGCGGAACTGCGACACGTCCTGCCTGCCGTAGCGGGCCTGCCAGCCGCGCGAGCCGACGTACGGGCCCTCGGTGAGCCCGAGGGAGCCGGCGGCGCCGCGCGAGGCGAAGGCGATCGGGATCTGGGACATGTTCTGCACGCCGCCGGCGACGACGAGCTCGCTGGTGCCGGACATCACGGCCTGCGCGGCGAAGTGGACGGCCTGCTGGGAGGAGCCGCACTGCCGGTCGACGGTCACGCCCGGCACCTCCTCGGGCAGCCCGGCGGCCAGCCAGCAGGTGCGGGCGATGTCGCCGGCCTGCGGGCCCACCGTGTCCAGGCAGCCGAGGACCACGTCCTCCACCGCGGCCGGATCTACCCCGGAGCGCTTCATGAGCTCGGCGAGCGCGTGCGCGCCGAGGTCGGCGGGGTGGACGCCGGAAAGGCCTCCGTTCCGCCTGCCCACGGGGGTGCGCACCGCCTCGACGATGTATGCCTCCGCCATCGCGGAACTCCTCAGGTCGTCAGGATCCCTTCCAGGACCATCGCTATGTACTGCCTGGCGATCTCTTCGGCCGGCAGCCTGCCGTCACCGCGGTACCAGCTCGCGGCCAGCCACACGGTGTCGCGGATGAAGCGGTAGATGAGGCCCGTGTCGAGGTCGGCACGGAAGACGCCGTCGGTGACCCCGCGGTCCAGCGCCGACAGCCACAGCTCGCGGAAGCGCCGCTGCGACTCCGTCAGATAGGAGAAGCGCGGGCTCGTCGCGAGGTGTTTGGACTCGTTCTGATAGATCACGACGGCCGGACGGTGCCGGTGGATCGTGCGGAACGACTCCACGATCAGCGCCTCGAAGGTCTCCCGTGCGCCGAGACCGGAGCCGGTCACCTTGTCGTACGCCGCCCACAGCTCGGTGAGGAACGCGGAGAGGATCTCGTCGACCATCGACTCCTTGGAGTCGAAGTGGTAGTAGAGGCTGCCGCCGAGCATGTCGGCGGCCTCCGCCACCTCGCGGACCGTCGTGGCCGCGTAGCCCCGGGACGCGAACACCTCGGCCGCGGTGGCCAGCAGCTCGGCCCGCCGCTCGGCGCGGGCGGCGGCGGTGCTCTCTGCGTCTCTGCGTCGTGGGCTCATGGCTGGTCGACCTCTCAGGGATGCTGGCTGGAGACCGAGACGATCTCTCCGGTCATGTAGGAGGAGTAGTCGCTCGCGAGGAAGACGATAACGTTGGCGACCTCCCATGGTTCCGCGTGGCGGCCGAAGGCCTCCTTCCTGGTCAGCTCGGCCAGCAGTTCCTCGGTCGTGACCTTGGCCAGGTGGGGGTGCATGGCCAGCGAGGGCGCGACGGCGTTGACCCGCACGCCGTACGGCGCGGCCTCGATCGCCGCGCACCTGGTCAGCGCCATGACGCCGGCCTTGGCCGCCGCGTAGTGCGCCTGGCCCTCCTGCGCCCGCCAGCCGATCACGGAGGCGTTGTTGACGACGACGCCGCGGCCCCTCGGCTGCATGCGCCTCAGCGCGGCGCGGGTGCAGCGCATGGTGCCGGTCAGCGTGACGTCGAGCACCCGGCCCCACTGCTCGTCGGTCATCTCGACGAGCGTCGCCGTGCCGCCGAGCCCGGCGTTGTTGACGACGACGCCGACCGGGCCGAAGCGCTCCTCCGCCTCGGTGAACAGGCGCTGGACCTGCTCCTCCAAGGTGACGTCACAGGACACCGCGGTCACCGCGTCCGCGCCGAACTCCTCCCGCAGCACGGCCAGGCTCTCGCCGAGCCTGCGCTCGTGGGCGTCGCTCAGGACCACCCGGGCGCCCTCCTCCAGCATGCGCCGGGCGCAGGCGCCCCCGATGCCGGTGCCGGCCGCGGCGGTCACCACGGCCACCCGATCACGCAGCAGACCGTGACCGGTCACGTAGGTCGGCATGCCCCCTACCCCTTCACGGACCCGGAAGGCCCTCTCCTCGCCGTGCGCCTCGTGATTTACTCTACCAAATAGTTGTTAGAAAAGAGCGAGAGTCCCATGACGTGGAGGTTCTCATGACGGAGCGTTCCGAGAAGGGTTCCGAGAAGGGTCCCACGGAGGTCGTCCGCTACGAGCGGCGCGGCCCGGTGGCGGTGGTCACGATGAACCGCCCGCAGTACCGCAACGCGCAGAACTCGGCGATGACGTACGCGCTGGACGAGGCCTTCTACCGGGCCGTGGCCGACGACGAGGTCAAGGTGATCGTCCTGGCCGGGGAGGGCGGGCACTTCTCGGCCGGGCACGACATCGGCACGCCTGGCAGGGACGCCCACGTGTCGTTCGAGCGCAGGGCGAGCCTGTGGTGGGACCACGTCGGCAAGGAGGGCGCCGAGAGCCGCTACGCGCGGGAGTCGGAGGTCTACCTGGGCATGTGCCGGCGGTGGCGGGAGATCCCCAAGCCGACGATCGCCATGGTGCAGGGCGCGTGCATCGCGGGCGGGCTCATGCTCGCCTGGGTCTGCGACCTGATCGTCGCCTCCGACGACGCGTTCTTCGCCGACCCCGTCGTACGGATGGGCATCCCGGGTGTGGAGTACTTCGCCCACCCCTGGGCGATGCCGCCCAGGATCGCCAAGGAGTTCCTGTTCACCGGCGACCGGATGCCCGCCCGGCGGGCGTACGAGGTGGGCATGGTCAACCGGGTCGTGCCGCGCGAGGACCTGGAGACCGAGACCCTCGCGCTGGCCGGGAGGATCGCGGCGATGCCGCGGATGGGCCTGGCGCTGACCAAGAGGGCGGTCAACCAGGCCGAGGACCTGCAGGGGATGCACGCCGGGATGGACTCGGTCTTCGGCCTGCACCACCTCGCCCACGCCCACAACGCCGAGACCTCGGCCGACTCCCTGGCCGGGATGGATCCCAAGAGCATGAAGGCGGCCGCCGATGGATCTTGACTTGTCGTCCGTGGAGCCGTTCCGCGCGGAGGTGCGCTCCTGGCTTCGCGAGCACGTGCCCGCCGCTCCCCTGCCGTCCCTGGAGATCGAGGAGGGCTTCGCCGCCCACCGCGTCTGGGAGCGCGAGCTGCACGAGGCCCGCCTGTCGGTGGTGTCGTGGCCCGAGGACTACGGCGGCCGGAACGCCACCCCGCTGGAGTGGCTCGTCTTCGAGGAGGAGTACTACGCGGCGGGCGCGCCGGGACGGGTCAGCCAGAACGGCATCAACCTGCTCGCGCCCACGCTGTTCCGGCACGGCACGCCCGAGCAGCTCGCCCGCGTCCTGCCGTCGATGGCCTCCGGCGAGGTGATCTGGGCGCAGACGTGGTCGGAGCCGGGGGCGGGCAGCGACCTGGCGTCCCTGCGCGCGACCGCGACCCGGACCGGCGGCGGCTGGCTGCTCAACGGCCAGAAGACGTGGAGCTCGCGGGCCGCCTTCGCCGACTGGGGCTTCGGGCCGTTCCGCTCCGACCCGGAGGCCGAGCGGCACCGGGGGCTGACCTACCTCATGTTCCCGCTCGACGCCGAGGGGATCACCCGCAGGCCGATCGGCCGCATCGACGGCAAGCCGGCCTTCGCCGAGCTGTTCTTCGATGACGTGTTCGTCCCCGATCGCGACGTGATCGGCGAGCCGGGCTCGGGGTGGACGGTCGCGATGAGCACCGCCGACAACGAGCGCGGGCTCACGCTGCGCAGCCCCGGCCGGTTCCTGGCCGCCGCCGACCGCCTCTTGGGGCTGTGGCGCGAGCGCGGCGACCCCGCCGACACCGCGACGCGCGACCGGGTGGCCGAGGCGTGGATCAAGGCACGCGCCTACCGGCTCAAGGGCTTCGAGACGATCTCCCGAACCGAGCACGTGGGCGCGGAGTCGAGCGTCAACAAGATCTTCTGGTCGGAGCTGGACGTGGCGCTGCACGAGACGGCCCTCGACCTGCTCGGCCCGGACGGCGAGCTGGCGGGCGAGTGGCTGGAGGGCTACGTCTTCTCCCTGGCCGGCCCGATCTACGCCGGGACCAACGAGATCCAGCGCAACGTGATCGCCGAGCGCGTGCTCGGCCTGCCGAAGGCGGGAAGCCGATGAGATTCGTCCTCGACGCCGAGCAGCGGCTGTTCGGCGAGACCCTCGGCAAACTGCTCGCCGGGGCGGCCGTGCCGGGCGTGGTGCGCGACTGGGCGGCCGGACGGCGCGAGCGCGGCCTCGCGCTGTGGCGCACCCTGGCCGAGACCGGGGTGTTCGCGATCGCCGTGCCCCGGTCTGCGGGAGGGGCCGGGCCGCTGCCGGTCGAGCTGGTGACCGCGTTCCACGAGCTCGGCAGGCACGGCGTGCCCGGGCCGTACGCCGAGACCGTGGCCGCCGCCGTGCTGCTCGACCGGCTGCTCGACCGGCTGGGCGACGAGGCGCTCGCGGGCCGGTGGCTGCCCGCGATCGCCGAGGGCGCGGCCCTCGTCACGCTCGCGCTGCCCCCGGCGGCGCCGTACGCGCCGGACGCCGACGCCGCCGACCTGGCGCTGCTGGTGGACGGCGGGCGGCTGTGCGCCGCCGTCCCCGGTGAGATGCGCGCGTCCCTCGACCCCGCCCGGCGGCTGTTCCCCGTCGCACCGGGCGAGGTGCTCGCCGAGGGAGCGCGCGTCGCGGCCGCCGCGGCCGAGGCGTACGACATGGGCGTGCTGGTGTGCGCCGCGCAGCTGGTCGGCACGGGACGCCGCCTGCTGGAGGTGTCGGTGGACCACGCGAAGGTCCGGCGGCAGTTCGGCCGGCCGATCGGCGAGTTCCAGGCGGTCAAGCACCACCTGGCCGACGCCCTGGTCGGGCTGGAGTACGCCCGGCCGCTGGTGCACGGGGCCGCCCTGGCGTACGGGACGCCGGACTTCGCCCGGGACGTGTCGGCGGCCAAGGCCGCGGCGTCCGAGGCGGCGTACGCGGCGGCGAAGATCGCCCTGCAGGTGCACGGCGCGATCGGCTACACGGACGAGTACGACCCCAGCCTGCTGATCCGCAGGGCGCGCGCCCTGCACACGGCGTGGGGCTCGCCGTCGGACCATCGGGCCCGCGTCATGGCGGCGCTGACGCGCGGGTGACGTTCCCGCGCCCCGGTGGTCCCGCCGTGGACGGGTACGCCTACGCGGGGCCGTACCGCTCGAACTCCCAGGGGTCGTGGGCGGAGAAGACCTCGACCTCGCCCGCGTGGTCGCGGACGAGCGCGCGCAGCCGGTCGCGGTTGCGCAGCCGCAGCTCCGCGTCGACCTGGGAGCCGGTCTGCACGATGTCGAGCATCGGGTGCGGTTCCGGCTCCCCCGCCCGCAGCTCGCCGTGGTAGAAGTACGCGTCGCCCGCGTGCAGCAGCCAGCGTCCGCCGTCACGGACGGCCACCGCCGCGTGCCCGGCGGTGTGGCCGCCGAGCGGCACCAGCAGGAACTCCGGCGGCAGCCCGTCCGGCTGCCGCACCCCGCCGAAGCCGAACCACTCCTCGCCCGCACCGGACTCGTACGTCGTCCAGCGGGGCCGGTGGGCCCAGTGCGCCGGCCGGTAGCGCCTGCTGGGGCCTCGGCCACGGCGGCGGCCAGTTCCTCTTCCAGGACGTGCACCCGGGCGTCCGGGAAGTCCGGCAGGCCGCCGGAGTGGTCGACGTCGAGGTGGGTCAGCAGGATGTGCCGCACGTCGGCGGGCGCGTGACCGAGCCGCTCGACCTGTCGCACGGCGGTCTCGGCCGGGTCGAGCACCGGCTCGACCATCTCCGTCCAGTCCGCGGCGAGCGAGCCCGCCGGGTCGCGTACGTCGCCGAGCCCTAGCCCCGTCTCCACGAGCACCAGGCCGTCGCGGGCGGTCTCGACGAGCAGGCAGTGGCTGACCGCGTGTGCGGAAGCCCGGCCGTCGTCGATGGGCTCGATCTTCCGCATCGAGCCGCAGTTGAGGTGGTGGACCTTCACTCGGAACCCTTCCGTCCGGCGGCGTCGGCGACCAGTCCGCCGATCCGTCGCGTGACCGTGTGGATGACGCCGGTGTCGCGACGCACGCGGGCGAGCAGGAGCGCCCCCTGCAGCGAGGACAGGACCAGGTCGGCGAGCGCCTCGGCCTCGTCAACACCGTGCCCCCGCAGGTGGTCGGCCAGGCCGCGCAGCCAGGAGGCGTACGCCGCGTCGCAGGCCGATCGGATGGGTTCGCTGCCGCCGGCGGCCTCCAGGGCGACCGTGGCCACCGGGCAGCCCTCCTCGAACCCCGACTCCTCCAGGTTGCGGGCGAGCAGGTCGCCGATCCTGGCGACGGCCTCGGCGGGGCCGGGGGCGGCGGCCACGGCGGCGGCGATCCGCCCGCCGAGCTCACCGCCCGCCACCGCCACCGCCTCGGCGGCCAGCTGCTCCTTGCCCTCGGGGAAGTGGAAGTAGAGCGAGCCCTTGGGCGCCCGGCTCTCCGCCAGCACCTGGTTGAGGCCGGTGGCGTTGTAGCCCTGCCGCTGGAAGAGCCCGGCGGCGGTGCGCAGGACGCGCTCGCGCGTGTCGTTCCTTCGCGTCATACCCTCAGACTAGACCGGTCTACATAGTCTCGGCAAGATTCCCGCCGAGACCGCGGACGACCCCGGCGGCCTGGGTGACGACGGAGTCGATCAGCTGCTCACACGTGGGCAGGTCGTCGATGAGCGCGACGACCTGCCCGGACGCCATCACGCCGAGGTCCGGGCGACCGTCCACCATGGCCGCCTTCAGCAGCATCGGGGTGTTGGCCGCCATCAGCACCTGCGACCAGCTCAACTCCTTGCCGTGTTTCATGGCCAGGCCGTCGCGGATCATGCCCGGCCACGACATGCCGGAGATCTTCCGGAAGCGCGCCGCGTTGCGCACCGCGCGCACCAGTCCGGACACCTTCCCCGACCGCTCCAGGCCGTCCACCAGGTCGGTGCGCAGCACGCGGTGCGGCATGCCGTCCACCTGCCGGGTGACCACGGTCTCGGACATGCCGAGGTAGGTCCGCTTCACCGCCTCCGGAACGGAGCTGTCGGCCGTCAGCAGGAACCGCGTGCCCATCGCCACGCCCGCCGCGCCGTACGCGAGGGCGGCGGCGAGGCCGCGCCCGTCGAAGAAGCCGCCGGCGGCGATCACCGGGATGTCGACGGCGTCCACGACCTGCGGCAGCAGCAGCGTCGTGGCGACCGCCCCGGTGTGGCCGCCGCCCTCGCCGCCCTGCGCGAGAACGGCGTCGGCGCCCCAGGCGGCGACCTTCTCCGCGTGCCGCCGGGCGCCGACGGACGGGATGACCACGATCCCGGCGTCCTTGAGTCTGGCGATCAGCTCCCGGCGCGGGGCGAGGGCGAACGAGGCCACCTTCACCCGGTTCCGGATGAGGACGTCGACCCGCTCCGCCGCGTCGCCCGCGTCGGCGCGCAGGTTCACCCCGAACGGCGCGTCGGTGCGCGAGCGGACCTCCTCGACGGCGGCCGCGAGCTGGGCCACGGTCATCGTGGCCGAGGCGAGGATGCCGAGGCCGCCCGCGTTCGCCACCGCCGACACCAGCCGGGGACCGGCCACCCAGCCCATGCCGGTCTGCACGACCGGGTGCCGCACGCCGGTCAGCCGCGTGAGCGGGGTGTCCAGCATCGGCCCGATCACACCCGCACCTCCAGGTCACGCAGAAACTTCGGGTCCAGCACCTCGCGGATGAGCCGCAGCTCCTCGTCGGCGGGCTGCCGCGTCCGCGGCACGTCGCCCTCGACGACCAGGTCGAAGCCGGTGGCCGCCTTCACCTGTTCGACCTCGACGCCGGGATGCGCCGAGACCAGCCGCATCGAGCCGTCGGAGGTGCCGAAGTCGAACACCGCGAGGTCGGTCACCACCCGGCGCAGGTCGTGGAAACGGGCGGCCCGCGGGCCCAGCCCGGCCGCACGGTCGCGGCCGACGCCGCTGACCACGTCCACCTCCGGCACGAAGACCCGGGTGGACTGCTTGGGGATCCAGTAGCTGGTCGGGTTGCAGATCGTGTTGCCGGGGGCCCCGCGCACGCCGAGCAACTGCGACTTCGGCCGCGCCCAGTCGCCGATGGCCGAGATGTTCGTGTTGCCGTACCTGTCGATCTGGGAGGCGCCCATCATCACGTGCCTGCGCCCGTTCTGCACCAGCCACAGGTGCTCACGGAACGGCAGCCAGCCCTCCACGGCCCCCGCGGGGGCGCCGAACGGCACCGCCTCGGCGGTCAGCAGCGCGCCGCCGTCCGTGGTCAGCAGGCCAGGCTCGAACGTGAGCCGGGCCAGCCGGGCGCCCAGGATCGAGCAGGTGCCCATCGCCGCCGCCAGGATCTCGCCGTCGCCGCGCCACGCCTCCGCGCAGGCCACGACGCAGATCTCCGCCCGGGTCGCGCTCATCGCCCCTCCTCACGCCACTGCCGCACGGTCTCCCGGTAGGCCGCCTCGTCGCCGGACAGGAACCGGTCCGCGAACGCCGCCCACGCCTGCGGGTCGGCCGCCGAGGCGGCGTAGTGCAGCTGGAACATCTCGTCCCGGCCCTGCCCCCCGTGGGTGGAGTGACAGTCCGTGAAGTGACCGCCGCCGGGGGTCTCGACCACGCCGGTCACGTGCATGCGGCTGACCAGCAGCGTCTGCGGCGGTCCGCCCAGCTCGCCCGGCTCGACCATCCGCTCGCAGGACACGAAGCACCGCCCGGCCGCCTTCGCGAACAGGTCGTCCAGGTACGGATCGGGGCCGAGGTAGCGCCCGTTGCCCCGGGTGTCGGCCACGTCCACGTGCACCAGCGCCACGTCCATCGTGAGCGCGGGTACCGCGATCAGTTCCTCCCCGTCGTCGTACGGCGAGCGGACCGTGCGCAGTCCGGGGTTCACCCGCATCACGTCCGAGCCGAGCCCGGCCCGCGTCGGCAGGAACGGCAGCCGGTGTGCCGCCGCGAGCAGGCCGAACATGAACATGCCCTCGTCGTACTCGGTGAACTCGACGGTCCCGCGCTGCCGGGCGGCCCGGAAGTGGGGTTCGAGGGCGATCGAGTCGAGCGTCACGAACGGGGCGACGACCTTGCGCACCTTGCCCGCCGCGCAGAGCAGGCCCACGTCAGGCCCGCCGTACGACACGATCGTCAGGTCCGTCAGCGCGGACCGGTAGACGGCCCGGACCAGCGCCATCGGCTTCCGCCGGGAGCCCCAGCCGCCGATGCCGATCGTCATGCCGCTCTCCAGCGAGCCGACGATCTCCTCGATCGTCATCCGAGTGCCCATCACCGGCCTCCTTCCGCGACGAAGGCGTCCCGGTGCCGGTCGCCGGCGCCCATCAGGTTGAGTTCGAAGGTGAAGCCCTGTTCGAACCGGTAGCTGCGCTTGACGTCGACCGGGTCGATGCCGTTGAGGGACTCCTTGGCCCGCCGGATGACGTACGGGTCCTTGGCCGCGATCCGCGCCGCCACCTCCAGCGCCGCGTCGCGCAGACGCTCGCGCGGCACGACCTCCAGCACCGAGCCGAACGCGTGCAGTTCGGTGGCGGTGACGTTGCGGCATGTGTAGACCATCGCGCGCATCAGGTGCTGGGGCACCAGCCGGGCGAGGTGGGTGGCCGCGCCGAGCGCGCCCCGCTCCACCTCCGGCAGGCCGAAATAGGCGTCGTCGGAGGCGACCACGACGTCGGCGTTTCCGGCCAGGCCGACCCCGCCGCCCAGGCAGAAGCCGTGCACCGCGGCGATCACGGGCACCTCGCACTCGTAGACCGCCTCGAACGCCGCGTAGCAGCCGCGGTTGGCCCCCACCAGCGCGTCGAACCCGGGGGTCGCCTGCATCTCCTTGATGTCCACGCCGGCGTTGAACCCGCGGCCCTCGGCCCGCAGCACCACGACGCGGGTCTCCGGGTCGCGCCCGGCCTCCCGTACGGCGTCGGCCAGGTCGAACCATCCGCGCACGGTCAGCGCGTTGACCGGCGGGGCGTCCACCACGACCTCGGCGACGCCCTCGCCGTCACGGCTGGTCGAGATTCCCATGCGACACCTTTCCATCTAACATTTGTTAGAAATTACGCTAGCAGAGCGGATCGCCGCAGGCGATGCCCCTTGTCGGGTCGGAGAGACCGGGATGATCTGCAGTGACCGGGTCGTCGTCGACGACCTCGGGTTGAGCCTGTCCGGCGAGGGCGGGTCGGCCACCGGAACGGCGGGCGGCAGGGAGCGACGGGCGCTCAGGGCGCCCGGCTCTCCCCGGCGAGTTGTTCGCCGAGGCCGGTGCGGCGGTAGCGCAGACGGCGGCCTTCCCGTTCGCCGGTCACCAGGCCGGCGTCCCTGAGCGTGGTGAGGTGGTGCGAGGCGGTCGCCGGAGCCAGCCGGAGGGCGGCGGCCACCTGCCCGGTGCTGGCCGGTTCGGCCAGCAGTGCGAGCACGGCCGCGCGGGTCGGGCCGAGCAGGGCGGCCAGCGCCGCGGGCGGCTCGGCCGGCACGGGCCGGTCCCACAACCGGCCGTAACCGCCAGGGGCGTACCACAGGGCACGTCCCGACGGGGTGCCGGTCATCGTGTACACGTGCGGACCGGTGAACCCGGTCGGCAGCAGAGTGAGCGGATGCCCGTCCAGGCCGAACTCGCCGTCCTTGGCGTACGCGAGCCGCAGCGCCTCGCCGTCCCAGTCGAGGCGCGGGTGCAGGTCCGTGAGCAGCGCCCGCGGCCCGCGTTCGGCGGCGAGGAGCCCGCGGCGGGTCAGCTCGCCCTCGGCGAGCGCGCGCAGCCGCGGCCAGGCCGGCGCGATCGCCACCGCGAAGTAGCGCCTGGCCTCCCGCACCGTCTCGGCCAGCGCGCCCGCCGGGTCGGTCGCGAACCGCTCGATCTCCGGCGGCGCCCGGTGCCCGGCCCAGGCTCGGTCCACCTCGGCCGCGGCCCGGCCGGGCGGGGTCGCGGCGACCACCCGCAGCTCCTGCTCCAGGGTCGGCCGGGCGGTGACGGGCGCGGGGGTGAGGAAGTCGGGCACATAACCGGTGGGGCCGGGGACCAGCGGGCCGAGGGTGGTCAGGCCCCGCAGCGACGGCTCGGCCCGGGCCCGCCAGGACGCGGGGACCAGCCGCGCCGAGCGGGAGCGCAGCGCGAGGCAACTGGCGACGACCTCCGCCATCGGGCTGTGCGCGAACCTGAGCCGCAGCAGGTCGGCGGGGGCGAGCTCGATCCGGATCACCCGTCCATTCGAGCATGCTCGAACGGCTGACGGACAGCGCCCCCGCGTTCGTACGGTCGGCGCATGGAATACCCCCGTTTGGGGCGGACCGGCCTGCGCGTCAGCCGGATCTGCCTCGGCACGATGAACTTCGGCTGGCAGATCGACGAGGCCGAGAGCCACGCGATCCTCGACCGGGCGCACGCCGACGGCGTGAACTTCGTCGACACCGCGAACATGTACGGCCGGGAGACCGGTGACGGCCTGAGCGAACGCTTCATCGGCCGCTGGTTCGACAAGACCGGCCACCGGGACAGGATCGTGCTGGCCACGAAGGTGTACGCCCCGATGACCGAGTGGCCGAACGACGGCGGGCTGTCGGCCCGGCACATCATCGCCGCCTGCGAGGCGTCGCTGCGCCGCCTGCGGACCGACCGGATCGACCTCTACCAGATGCACCACGTGCAGCGGGACACGCCGTGGGAGGAGATCTGGCAGGCCATGGAGACCCTGGTCGTCCAGGGCAAGGTGCGATATGTGGGCTCGTCCAACTTCGCCGGCTGGCACCTCGCCCGCGCGCAGGCGGCGGCCGATCGGAGGAACTTCCTCGGCCTGGTCTCCGAACAGTGCAAATACAACCTGCTCACCCGGCACGCCGAGCTGGAGGTGCTGCCCGCCGCGGTCGAGCTGGGGATCGGGATCCTGCCCTACTCGCCGCTGCACTTCGGCGCGCTGTCGGGGGCGCTGCGCAAGCGGCGCGAGGGCGCGGGCGGCCGCAGCGTGCTGCACGCCCCCGAGCGGGTCGAGCCGCACCGGGCGGCGATCGAGGGCTACGAGAAGCTGTGCGCCGAGATCGGCGAGGAGCCCACCACCGTCGCGCTCGCCTGGCTGCTGTCGCGTCCCGGGGTGACCGCCCCGGTCATCGGGCCGCGCTCCCCCGGGCAGCTCGACCTGCCGCTGACCGCGCTGCGCACCGGGCTGTCCGCCGAGATCCTGTCCCGGCTGGACGAGCTGTTCCCTCCGGTCGGCAAGGGCGGCCCCGCCCCGGAGGCCTGGGCCTGGTGAAACCGCGCCCGGCGGCGTCATCCGAGCGTCTACGCCACCCGAATCGTTTGTAGGGAAGAGCGCACCAGCGGGACGATGAAATCTGACCTCGGTGCTTTCAAGGTTCGACGATGGCAGGGCATTCATCGACGAAGTACTGGTCCCGCTGTCCGACGCATACGAGGTGGTCAGACGAGCCGACTACAAGGCCGCTACCGGAGCCGACGAGGTCGACCGCCTGCTCCGCTGGTTGAATCTCCTCGACAACGACGATCGGATCCCCCCGGCGATCCTTTACCTCAGCCGGCCGACGGTCCACACGCATGATCTGCACCGGTTCCTCGCCGACCTCGAACGCCTCGCCGCGAGCCTTCTCAGCCGGCGCATGGACGTCACTCGACGCTCGAGCGATACGGCCGAGTTCTGCACGCCGTCGAGACAGGAGCCGACCTTTTCGGACCGACCTCCCCGTTGCAACTCGACGACGCCGAGGGCAGGGAGACTTTGAACCGGCTGCAGGCCGAGATCTACACCGTCACCGCCACCCCTCGCGAGGAGGGCGGCCCTGACGGCCGCCGTCGAACTGCCCTGTGTCGACCCCCTTTAGGAAGGCGACTGAGCCGCGCCGACCACGAAGGACTCCAGCCGGTGCAGCAGGGCGGCCATCTCGCCCTCGGGCAGGCGGGTGGTGTCGGCGCTCAGCTCCACGCCGAGAGTGCCCTTCCAGCGCATCAGGGCCAGGCAGAAGTAGCAGCTGCGCTGGTCCGTGCCGGGAAGCCACTCCAGCTCGGACTCCCCGTCCCCGCTGCCGGCGCCGCCCGGATCCTCGCCGGGACGCAGGTCGTTGAAGCAGCACGACGGAAACACGGAGACGCCCCGGTCGGCGCTCACTCGGTCGATCATCGCGTCGAAGGCCCGCGTGTCGAAACGCGCGCGCCGGTAAGACGCGAGAACCGCCGGATACTCGCTCACGAGGGTCTCGCCGAGGCTTCCGCACGAGCCCAGGGTGAACAGTCCCAGCTGATTCAGGCTGGTGACCAGGTCTCGGGTCCGATCGTCGAAGCGGTTGTGCACGATCGGGGTGATCGCGCACACCTCGTGCCCGGTCAGCTCGCGCAGCAGCATGGTGACCGCCACCAGCAGCACCGTGGCTGTGCTGACGCCGGTACGGCGGGCGAGCACATGTGCGGCGTGGTTGAGCCGGGGCGAGGACAACACGGCCCGTGCGTACCTCGGCGTCGAGCCCGCTCCGACCGCTTTCGGGAACATACCGGACGGCACGGTCCGCAAAAGCGCCTCCCACTGCGCGATCGCCCGGTCGGAGCGGGCCGACGCGGCCTTCTCCTCCCGTACCAGGTCGAGCAACTGCGACGACGGCGGTCGCGCGATCGCTCCGCGCAGCAGCAGCATCCGCAGGTCGCGCACCACGACGTCGGCCGCGCGCCAGTCCGCGACGACGTGACTGATCGCGAGCGCCACGTGGGTGGCGGCGCCGTCGGAGACCACGAAACCGGCGCGCAGCGGCTGCTCCCCGTCGCCGAAGGATCGACCGGCCAGACGGGCGACGAGGTCCGCAGCGGCGGCGTCGGCGTCGCCGCGTGCCGCCTCGACCACCTCGATCGGCAGGGTCCCGGCCGCCGCCACCTCCTGGTACGGCCCGTCCGCGCCCAGCCGTACCAGGGATCGCAGGCCGTCGTGCCTGCCCATCACCTCGGCCAGGGCCGCCGCCACGGCCTCGGGGCGGCGCGGATCGCCCGCGCGGGGGACGGCGAGCACCCGGGGCACGTTGAAGTAGTGGGCGTCGTCCGGCCCAACTCCGTGGATTGCCTCCCAGATGGCCCGCTGTCCCCATGCGAGCTCCGCCCTACCGGAACGGTCGGAGGCGAAGTCCACCGTAAGCCGCATGCCTCTCCTTTGACGGTCAGAGACGTCTGACTCCGAAATCTCCGGCCCGCGGCCCCGATCCCGGACAGCCGCAGACCTGGGTCACCGCCCGCGCGAACGCGTGGTGCGGGGCAGCCGTGGGAACGCTCCCATGAAGGCTAGGTTTCGTCTCTGGGCCGGTCAAGATCCTCTGTCGTCGTTCGCCGCGGCCCGGCGTGACCCGGCCGGGACGGCAGGCGGTTTCCGCACGTGGCGGACACCGCCGGGAAGGGCTCCGTCCCGGCGTTTGACAACCTGGAAACTTCTCCGTTCGATGCCGCCGGATCCGGTCCGGCCCTATTCGGACAATGAGGCCGGACCAGTTTTTTCGAAACGCTCCCATAGGGCCGCCTTGTCGATCTTGCCGGTGGCGTTGCGCGGCAGGCCGTCCACGAGGACGACCTCGCGCGGGACCTTGAAGTCG
The DNA here is from genome assembly GCF_040675265.1 of Microbispora sp. NPDC049633. Lineage (NCBI taxonomy): Bacteria > Bacillati > Actinomycetota > Actinomycetes > Streptosporangiales > Streptosporangiaceae > Microbispora > Microbispora sp. NPDC049633. The sequence continues at coordinate 4,694 of NZ_JBFAOO010000027.1, read as the reverse complement.
GCCAGCCGTTCCCGGCAGTAGGCCGTCAGCGTCTCGGGGCTGACCACCGTGCCCGGGCGGGGCACGACGTAGGCGCGGCCGACCTCGCCCATGCGGGCGTCCGGCACGCCGATCACCACGGCCTCGGCGACGTCCTCGTGGGCGGCGAGCACCTGCTCGATCTCCGCCGGGTACACGTTGAAGCCGCCGACCACGAACATGTCCTTGGAGCGGCCGGTGACGGCGAGGTAGCCCCGCTCGTCGAGGCGGCCGCGGTCGCCGGTGACCAGCCAGCCGTCCACGACCGCCGCCGCGGTCGCCTCGTCGTCGTCCAGGTAGCCGAGCATGACGTTGTGCCCGCGCACCAGGATCTCGCCGTCCTCCCCCACGGGCACCGGGGCGCCGTCCCGGCCGGTCACCTTCACCTCCACGCCCTCGATCGGCCGGCCGGAGGTGGTGGCCACGGTCACGTCGTCGTCCTCCACCGAGCAGGCGGTGACCGTGCCGCACGACTCGGTCAGCCCGTACGCGGTGACGACCTGGGGGAACAGCTCGGCCCGCAGGCGGCGTACGAGCGCCACCGGGACGACCGAGGCGCCGGTCACCGCGAGCCGCAGCGACGACAGGTCGTGACGGCAGCGGCCGGGGGCGTCGAGCATGGAGACGTAGACGGTCGGCGGCCCGGGCAGCACGGTGATCTTCTCGGCCTCGATCAGCCGCATCGTCTCCTCCGGCTCGAACACCGGCTGGAGCACCATCGTGGCCGCCTTCAGCAGACAGGCGAACACCCCGGCCTTGTAGCCGAAGGTGTGGAACATCGGGTTCACGATCAGATAGCGGTCGCCGTGGCGCAGGCCGGTCCGCGCGCTCCAGGCCAGGTAGGTGCGGACGTTCTGGCGGTGGGTGCACATCGCGCCCTTGGACCTGCCGGTGGTGCCGGAGGTGAACAGGATGTCGGCCACGTCGTCGGGGCGCACCGCCGCCGCGCGGTCCCGGGCCTCCTCCTCCGGCACGCGCACGCCCGCCGCGAGGAAATCGTCCCAGCTCGTCGCGCCCGGCCGCGGGCCGTCGTACGCCACCACCGTGGTCAGGCCGGGCAGGTCCGGCGTGCCGGCGGCGGCGACACCGAGCATGGCGAGGTAGCCGTTGCCGAGGAAGCCGTCCTCGGTGAACAGGACCCGGGCGCGGCCGCGGGCCAGGAGCCAGCGGGCTTCCTCACCCTTGTACCTGGTGTTGATGGGCACCACCACGGCCCCGGCGCGGAGCGCGCCGAGAGCGGTGACGATCCACCGCGTGCTGTTGGGCGCCCAGATCGCGACCCGCTCCCCCGGCTTGACGCCGAGCGCGAGGTAGCCGCGGGCCGCCTCCCGCACCCGGGCGTGCAGCTCCGCGTAGGTCAGGCGGGACGCGCCGTCCACCACGGCCTCCGCGCCCGGGAACTCCCGCGCCGCCCGCTCCAGCACTCCCGGGATCGTCAGCGCCTCGTTGTCGGTCATGACCGTCATGGTGGCCGTCGCGGCCCGGCCCGTCAGCCGTGGTCCCGCTGGCCGGTACGTCTCCCCCGTCGGCGGACGGGCGGCCGTACCCTCCCTGGGGCGTATCGAGAGGCGGGAGGACGCGGTGAACGTGACGATGGATTTCGGCGGCCGGGCGGCGCTGGTGACCGGGGGCACCAAGGGCATCGGCTTCGTGATCGCCGAGGCGTTCCTCGCCGCGGGCGCCGAGGTCGTGGTGTGCGGGCGGAACGAGCCGGACACGCTGCCCGCCGCGGACGGCAGGACGGCGCGCTTCGCCGCCGCCGACATCCGGGACCCCGGGGAGGCGGCGCGGCTGGTGGAGCGGGCCGTGGATCACCTGGGCCGTCTGGACGTGCTGGTGAACAACGCCGGGGGCTCGCCGAACTCCGACGCGGCGACGGTCTCGCCGCGGTTCGTCGAGCGGATCGTGGACCTCAACCTGCTCGCGCCGTTCTACGTGGCCCAGCCGGCCAACCTCGTCATGCGCGAGCAGGAGACCGGCGGCTCGATCATCAACATCGGCAGCGTGTCCGGCGCCGACCCGCAGCCCGGCACCGCGGCGTACTCGGCGGCCAAGGCCGGGCTGCTCGTGCTCACCAGGGCGCTGGCGCTGGAATGGTCGCCCAAGGTGCGGGTCAACCACATCACCACCGGCCTCATCAGGACCGAGGCCGCCGCCTCCATGTACGGCGAGGACGGCGGAGCGGCGCTGTCCGAGGTGATCCCGATGCGCCGGATGGCGGTGCCGCGGGACGTGGCGAACGCCTGCCTCTTCCTCGCCAGCGACCTCGCCTCCTACCTGACCGGGGCGGACGTCCCGGTGCACGGCGGAGGCGAGGTGCCGGCCCGTTACCTCGTGACCGGGACCGGAGTGACGCGCGGCTGAGCGGCGCGGAAGACGGCACGCCCGCCCGTCAGCACGGGCGTGCCGTTCACCGCGGCCTCGAACACGACCGCGTCGCCGGATCGCCTCCCGCTCGTCGTAGGCGGCCGTGCGCTCGCCGAGCTCACGGCCGGCCCACCCGGCGGCGTTCGTCTGGCCCGCGTTCACCGGTCCGCGCCGAGGACGAGGCCGCTGGTGGGCACCCCGGTGCCCGCCGTCACGATCACGGTGCGCACTCCTTCCGGCTGGTTGACGCTGGTGCCCCGCACCAGCCGCACGGCCTCGGCGACGCCGTTCACGCCGTGCAGGTACGCCTCGCCGAGCTGGCCGCCGTGGGTGTTGCACGGCAGCCGCCCGCCGAGCTCCAGGTTGCCCTCGGCGACGAAGTCCTTGGCCTCGCCGGGGGCGCAGAAGCCCAGCTCCTCCAGCTGGGGCAGCACCAGCGGGGTGAAGTGGTCGTACAGGATCGCCGCGTCCACGTCGGCGGGGCCGAGGCCGCTCTGCGCGTACAGCTGCCGCCCGACCAGTCCCATCTCGGGGATGCCGGTGACGCGGGGACGGTAGTAACTGGTCATCATGTGCTGGTCGTCGCCGGATCCCTGGGCCGCGCCGAGGACGACGGCGGGCGGGTGCGGCAGGTCGCGCGCCCGCTCGGCCGAGACCACGACCAGCGCCTGGCCGCCGTCGGTCTCCTGGCAGCAGTCCAGCAGGCGTAGCGGCTCCGCGATCCAGCGCGACGCCTGGTGGTCCTCCAGGGTGATGGGCCGCTGATAGAACCAGGCCGCCGGGTTAGTCGCGGCGTGCTTCCTGTCCACCACCGCCACCCGGCCGAAGTCCTCGCTGGTCGCGCCGTACTCGTGCATGTAGCGGCGGGCGAACATGGCCACCCACTGCGCGGGCGTCGACAGGCCGAACGGGTTCAGCCAGGCGTACGCGGCGCTGTCGGCGCCCGTCTCGATCGGGCGGTCCGCCTGGCCGAGGCCGTAGCGGACACCGGACCGCTCGTTGAAGGCCCGGTAGCAGACGACCACCTCGGCGACGCCGGCCGCGACGGCCATCGCGGCCTGCTGGACGGTGCCGCAGGCCGCACCGCCGCCGTGCGGGACGCGGGAGAAGAACGTCAGCTCGCCCATGCCGGTGTTGCGGGCGACATGGATCTCGGCGCTGGTGTCGGCGGTGAACGTCACCATCCCGTCCACGTCGGACGGCTTCAGCCCCGCGTCGGCGAGGGCCGCGAGCACCGCCTCGCAGGCGAGCCGCAGCTCGCTGCGGCCGGAGTCCTTGGAGAACTCGGTGGCGCCGATGCCGGCGATCGCGGCGGCGCCGGAAAGCCTCGTCATGCCGCGCCCTTCGCCGGAAGCCGTACGACGGCGGTGCCGGTGACGTGGGCGCCCAGGCCGTTCTCGCCGCGTACGGCGATCTCGACCCGGCGGTCCTCGTCGTGCTTGGCGGTCACCGTGCCGGTCAGCGTCATCGTGTCGCCGGGGTAGTTGGGCACCCCGAGCCTGATCCTGATCGCCGTGACGACGGCGGCCGGGCCCGCCCATTCGGTCACGTACCGGTCCACCAGCCCGTTGGTGGTGAGGATGTTCATGAAGACGTCCTTCGACCCGCGCTCGACCGCGAGGCCGGGGTCGTGGTGGACGTCCTGGTAGTCGCGGCTCGCGATCGCGGTCGCCACGATGAGCGTGCGGGTCAGCGGGATCGGCAGCGCGGGCAGCTCCTCCCCCACGCTCACCTCGTCGTACGTCCGCGCGTTCATGAGGCGGTCCTTCCGGCGGCGACGACCGCGCCGAGCTTGGCGAGGTCGGCGCTCGGCCCGCCCAGCGTGCCGGAGATCTGTCTGGCCCACAGGAAGTGGCGGTGCACGGGATAGTCGACGTCGACCCCGATGCCGCCGTGAACGTGCTGCACCCGGTGCGCCACGGTCAGCCCGGCGTCCCCCGCCCACCACTTGGCGACCAGCACGGCCGCCGCGGCGTCCCCGCCCTCCTCGATGCGGGTGACGGCCTGCCACAGGCATACGCGCATCGCCTCGACGTCGATGTAGCAGTCGGCGAGCTGGTGCTGCACCGCCTGAAAGGTGCCGAGCGGACGGCCGAACTGCGTGCGCTCGGACAGATAGGTCACGGCGTGCCGCAGCGCGCCCTGGGCGACGCCGAGTTGCACGGCCGCCAGCGCGACCGCCGCGCGCTCGATCGTCCACGCGACGGCGCCGTCGCCCGGCGTGCCGGCCGCCTGCTGCGGTTCTTCCTCGGCTTGCCGACGAGCTGCAGCATGGCGACGCCGAAGGCATAGGTCTTGCCCGTGCCGGT
>NZ_JBFAOO010000026.1:0-56081 GCF_040675265.1 Microbispora sp. NPDC049633 | reverse complement strand
GCGTCGCTGTCCACGGGCGGGGTGCCGCTCACCACTTATCTGCGCCCGCCCCGCCCGCACCGGCCCGAGCTGGTGGTGCTGTGCGACGCCAGCGACTCGGTCTCCACGTTCTCGCACTTCACGCTGTTGCTCACGTTCGCGCTGCGGGAGCAGTTCACCAAGGTCCGGGCGTTCGCGTTCGTGGACACCGTGGACGAGATCACCCGCCTGTTCGCCCCGGGCGCGGACGTGCTGGACGCCATCGGCCGCCTGACGGAGGAGGCCGACATCGTCAGGTTCGGCCGCACCGACTACGGCCATGTCTTCGAGCGCTTCGCCGAACGGTTCCCGGACACGGTGGGCCCCCGGACGTCGCTGCTGATCCTGGGCGACGCCCGGTCCAACTACCAGGCTCCGGCGCTGGGCACGCTGAAACGGCTGGCCGGGCAGGCCAGGCACGCCTACTGGCTCAACCCCGAGCCCCGGGCCCAGTGGGACACCGGGGACTCGCTCGCCACGTCGTACGGCTCGGTCGTCCCCATGCACGAGTGCCGCAACGTCGCCCAGCTCGCCGCGTTCGTCGAGACGCTGACTTGATAGACACTGGCCTGAATCGAGACCCTTCGCCCGACCCGATTCCGGCCCGCGTCCGTCTGCTCTCAGCTCATGCGGCGCAGGATGCGGGCCGCCGTACGGGCCAGCAGCTCGATCTCGTCCTCGGTGAACTTCGGGGAGCCGTGGGTGCGGATCCAGCGGGCGATCCTTAGCGGGTAGGCGACGGTCAGCCCCTCGCCGTACAGCACGCCGCCCCTGGCCTTGATCTTCCCGCCGTGCACGGCGAGCACCGGATTGATCGAGATCTGGATGCCGGTCTCCTTGGTCAGCAGCGCGGCCATCGACCCGGCGGCCGAGATCAGGCCCTTGGCGACCGAGGTGCCGAACTTCTCGTCGAAGAACAACCGCTCGCCGTACCGCGCGATCAGGGTGTCGGGCGACCACGCCTCGTTGTCCACGATCCAGACGCCGCCCGGCCCGATGACGAGGTGGTCGATCGACGCCTCGCCGGGCACGGCCCGGCCGTCCATCACGCGGTAGCCGTGCCGGCGCAGCCCGAGACGCAGCAGCCGCCCGGTGCGCACCTCGCCGCGGCGCTTGCCCCGCCACACGGCCGTGCGTTCATGCAGGCGCCAGGCGACGAACAGGTCGGTGCCGCCCGCGAGGACGGCCAGCCCGAGGCCGGCGGCGATCATGTTCAGCCCCAGCCGCGGGCCCACCAGGGTGCCGACGACGAACCCCGCGAAGGCGATGGCGGCCCGTATCCGGATGCGGTTCTTGCGGCCGGCGTACCAGAACGTCTCGTACAGGTTCTGCGGCGATGCGCCGGTGAACTTCTCGTCCCTCGGGACGTAAATGGACCCATTGGGCACGCGAACCCCCCACACTAGGCATGCGGCTTACTCCGGGATACCCGACCGGGAATCCCAACCCTCCTAAGGTGAGGGAAGTAGCGCAGTTACGCCAGTGCCGACACTTGACCGACCAGTCGGTATGCTTGATTCGAGAGACGAAGGAGGTCGGCATGGCCCGCCGCGCAGCTGGAGAGCGCCGCGTAACCGGGGATCTCGCGAACGGGGAGCGCCCCGCCGGTGGGTCCCTGGAGGAGCCGGTGCGGCAGCGCCTGCTCGCCGAGGCCACCCGCCTGTTCGCCGAGCGGGGCTTCGAGAGCACGTCGGTGCAGGAGATCGTGGCGGCGGCCGGCGTCACCAAGGGCGCCATGTACCACTACTTCGATTCCAAGGACGACCTGCTCCACGAGATCTACGCCCGGGTGCTGCGCCTGCAGATGGAGCGCCTCAACCGGTTCGCCGACGCGGAGGGCCCGGTGGCCGAGCGCCTGCACGCGGCGGCGACGGACGTGGTGGTGACCACGGTCGACAACCTGGACGACTCCAAGATCTTCTTCAGGTCCATGCACCAGCTCACGCCGGAGACGTACAAGAGCGTGCGGGCCGAGCGGCGCCGCTACCACGAGCGGTTCCGCGACCTCGTCGTCGAGGGGCAGCGCGACGGCGTCTTCCGCGGCGACATCCCCGCCGAGATGGTGGTGGACTTCTTCTTCGGCTCGGTCCACCACCTCGGCACCTGGTATCACCCCGACGGCCCGCTGACCGGGCAGGAGGTCGGCCGCCACTTCGCCGACCTCCTGCTCAACGCGCTGCGGCCCTGATCAGGCCGGAAACACCGCTCACGCGGGCGCCGGGAGGTCCGCCGGGCCCGCCAGCGCCTCGCGGTGGTCGCCCGGCGTGCCCAGCGCGATCTGGTCGGCCTTGGCCCGCTTGAGATACAGGTGGGCGGGGTGCTCCCAGGTCATCCCGATGCCGCCGTGGAGCTGCACGCACTCCTCGGCCGCGTGCACGGCCACCGCTCCGCAGTGGGCCTGCGCCACCGCGACCGCCACCGCCGCGTCGTCGCCCAGCGGTCCCCCGGCGGGCGCCTCCGCCAGCCGGGCGGCCGCGTCGCGGGCCGCGGCCCTGGCCCCCACGACCTCCAGCCACAGGTCGGCCAGCCGGTGCTTGACCGCCTGGAACGACCCCACCGGCCGGGCGAACTGCCTGCGCTCCTTCACGTACGCGACGGTCGTGGTGAGACACCACTCGGCCACGCCGAGCTGTTCGGAGGCGAGCAGCCCGGCGCCGCGCACCAGTGCCTCCCACACCCAGGGCGCCTCCATGCCGTCGGTCATGGCGACGACGCGGGCGGCCGCCGAGTCGAACGACACGGTCGCGATCGGCCGGGTCAGGTCGAGTGAGGTGACCGACGTCACCCGCACCGCCTCTCCGGCGGCCGGCGACGTCTCCACCGCGCACAGGCCGGTGCCCTGCTTCGTGGACCGCGCGAGCCGTACCGGCACGAGCAGGACGTCGGCGGCCTCCGCGCCGATCACCCCGGTCACGGTCCCGCTCACCGTGCCGTCCTCGCCGAGCGTCGCCACCGGACCCGGCGGCGCGTACGGCGAGGCGGCGAACGACACCGCGAGCGCGGCCGTCGCCTCCCCCGCGGCCAGCCGTCCCAGCAGCTCCGCCGCGACGTCTCCGCGCGCCTTCTGCCCAGCGGCCGTCAGCAGGGCCTGGGTGGCCAGGACGGCGCTGCTCAGGAACGGCACGGGAGCCACGGCCCGGCCCAGCTCCTCCAGCACGACGGCGGCCTCGCGGGCCGACGCGCCGCTTTCACGGGAGGCGGCGCCGCCGAGCTCCTCGGGGATCAGCAGCCCGGCCACGCCGATGTCTCGGGCCAGCGCCTTCCACAGCTCCGCGTCGTACGGCGTGCCCGACTCCGCCGTACGGGAGGCACGGTCGAGCAGGGCGGACGGGGAGCACTTGTCGGCGAGCAGGGCGCGCACGGCGGCCCGCAGCTCCTCCTCCACCTCCGTGTACAGCAGCGTCATCGGGGGAGGTCCTTCCAGGCGACGTCCTTGTCGGCGCGCGACTCGGCGGGCAGGCCGAGGACGCGTTCGGCGATGATGTTGCGCAGGATCTCGGAGGTGCCCCCCTCGATCGAGTTGCCCTTGGCGCGCAGGTAGCGGTAGCCCGCCTCGCGGCCGATGAAGTCGACCGTGTCGGGCCGGCGGAACGTCCAGTCGTCGTAGGCCAGGCCGTCCTCGCGGAGCAGTTCCACCTCCAGGCCCGACAGCTCCTGGTGCAGCCGGGCGAAGGCCAGCTTCATGCCCGACCCCTCCGGCCCGGGATGCCCGGCGGCGAGCTGCTCGCGCAGCCGTACGGCGGTCAGCCGCATGACCTCCGAGTCCACCCACAGCTTGAGCAGCCGCTGGTGCAGGTCGTGGGTGCGCAGCTCGGGCCGGGAACGCCAGGTCTCGGCGACGACGCCCATCATCGTGCGACGGCTCGGCGTGCCGCCGATGGCGACCCGCTCGTTCATGAGCGTGGTCTGCGCGACCCGCCAGCCGTCGCCCACCTCGCCCAGCCGCAGCGAGTCGGGCAGCCGCACCCCGGTGAGGAAGACCTCGTTGAATTCGGCCTCTCCGGTGATCTGACGCAGCGGGCGCACCTCGACGCCGGGCGCGTGCATGTCGCACACGAAATAGGTCAGCCCGCGGTGCTTGGGCACGTCCGGGTCGGTGCGGGCCACGAGGATGGCCCAGCGCGCCGTGTGCGCGCTCGACGTCCACACCTTCTGGCCGTCCACCACCCACTCGTCGCCCTCGCGTACGGCGCGGGTGGCCAGCGTGGCGAGGTCGGAGCCGGCGCCGGGCTCGCTGAACAGCTGGCACCACACCTCCTCGCCCGTCCACAACGGCCGCAGGAAGCGCCTCTTCTGCTCCTCGGTGCCGAAGGCGAGGATCGTGGGGGCCGCCATGCCGAGGCCGATGCCGATCCGGCCCGGCTGGTTGTCGGGCGTGCCCTTCAGCTCCCGGTCGGCCACGGCCTGCAGCCCGCGGGGCGCGCCGAGCCCGCCGAGGCCCTCGGGGAAGTGCACCCACGCCAGCCCGGCGTCGAACCGGGCGCGCAGGAACTCCAGGCGGTCCATGACCGCCGGGTCGTGCTCCGCGCGGAAGGCTCTGGCCCGCTCGGCGACCGACGCCTCATCCCATGTCACCAGCACATCACCCCATGTATCTCTTGAGTTCGCGGTAGGCCAGCGACCGCTTGTGGACCTCGTCGGGGCCGTCGGCGAACCGCAGCGACCGCGCCCCCGCCCACAGCGCCGCCAGCGGGAAGTCCTGGCTGAGGCCGCCGGCGCCGTGCGCCTGGATGGCCTTGTCCAGGATCCACTCCACGGTCGCCGGGCCGGCGATCTTGATGGCCTGGATCTCGGTGTGCGCGCCCTTGTTGCCGACCGTGTCCATCAGCCAGGCCGTCTTCAGCACAAGCAGGCGCAACTGCTCGATGCGCACCCGGGACTCGGCGATCCAGTCCTGGATCACCCCCTGCCTGGCCAGTTGCTTGCCGAACGCCTCGCGCGACAGCACCCGCCGGCACATCAGCTCGACCGCCCGCTCGGCCATGCCGATGAGCCGCATGCAGTGGTGGATGCGGCCCGGCCCGAGCCGCGCCTGGGCGATGGCGAAGCCGCCGCCCTCCTCGCCGACGAGGTTGTCCACCGGCACCCGTACGTCCTCGAACACCACCTCGGCGTGGCCGCCGTGGTCGGCGTCGTCGTAGCCGAAGACCGTCATGCCGCGCCGTACGGTCAGGCCGGGGGTGTCGCGCGGGACCAGCACCATGCTCTGCTGCCGGTGCTTGGGCGCCTCCGGGTCGGTCTTGCCCATGACGATGAAGACCTTGCAGTTCGGGTTCATCGCGCCGGTGATGTACCACTTGCGGCCATTGATGACGTACTCCCCGCCGTCCCTCCTGATGGAGGTCGCGATGTTCGTCGCGTCGGAGGAGGCCACCTCGGGCTCGGTCATCGCGAAGGCCGACCTGATCTCGCCGGCCAGCAGGGGCTCCAGATACTCCTTGCGCTGCCACTCGCTGCCGAACTCCGCGAGCACCTCCATGTTGCCGGTGTCCGGGGCGGCGCAGTTGGTGGCGGGCGGCGCGATGCCGGGCGACCTGCCCATGATCTCCGCGAGCGGCGCGTACTGCAGGTTGGTCAGCCCCGCGCCGCGTTCACCTGCTTTTTCGGAAGAGGGGAGGAAGAGGTTCCACAGGCCGCGCGAGCGGGCCTCGGCCTTGAGGTCCTCCAGCAGGGGCGGCGGACTCCACCCGCTGGCCGCCGCCTGTTCGTGGAAGGCCTGCTCGGCGGGGTGGACGCACTCGTCCATGAAGGCGAGCAGCCGCTCCCGATAGCGCTCCGTGGTCGCGTCGAACCCGAAATCCATCAGACCTCCATCAGCCCGCGGGCGACGATCGGGGCGACCTGATCGCCGACCTCGGCGAAGCCCTCCCCGACCGTGAGCCCCTTGGTGTATCGGAAATGGATGCCCTCGGCGATCACCGCGAGCTTGAAGCAGGCGAGGCCGACATACCAGCCGAGCCGGGACAGGTCACGGCCGGACGCCTCGCCGTAATGCGCGGCCAGCTCCGAGCTGGGCGGCACCTCCCCGGCCGAGCCGCGGTCGAGCGAGGCGACCTCGCCGTACAGGAGGAACAGCGCCAGGTCGGTGAGCGGGTCGCCGAGCGTGGACATCTCCCAGTCGAGCACGGCGCGCACCTCGCCGTCGGCGATCAGCGTGTTGCCGAGCTTGAAGTCGCCGTGGACGATCGCCGGCGGGCCGGAGACGGGCACGTCCCGGGCGAGCCGCTCGTAGAGGTCGTCGATGCCGGGCACCTCGCGGCTGCGCGAGGCGTCGAGCTGCCGCTTCCACCGGGCGACCTGCCGCTCCAGGAAGCCGTCGGGCCTGCCGAAGTCGCCCAGGCCCACACTCGCGGGGGTGATCGAGTGGAGTGCGGCCAGCACGTCCACCAGCCCGTGGGCGAGGGCGGGGGTGAGCGGCGGCTGCCCGCCCCGGACGTGTTCCATGACGTAGAAGGGCGCGCCGACGACCTCGGCGTCCCGGCACAGGTGGTAGGTGCGCGGGACCGGTACGCCGGTGTCCTGGAGCGCGCTCATGACCCGGTATTCGCGGCCCATGTCGTGCGCCGTCGCCAGGACGTGCCCGAGGGGCGGCCTCCGCACGACGTACGTGCTCTCGCCGTCTCCGACGACGTACGTCAGGTTGGACTTGCCCCCCACGATCAGCTCGGCGGTGAGAGGCCCCCGGGTCAGGCCCTCACGCTGCAGGTGTCCGGCGAGGCGGGTGAGGTCGAGGCCGGGCGGGTCAGGATTCACAGGGGAAGGATACCGACCAGCCGGTATGTGTGTCGACAGAGCCGGAAGTGGTCGTCCCCTATCGGCTCCGAGTGGCCCTCCGCTCGCACGATACGTCGCCGATAACGTCGTGCACATGACCGCGAAGATGCCCGCGCCGGCCGTGCTCGACGGCCGCGTCGTACGCCTGGAGCCGCTCGCCCCCGGCCACGTGCCCGACCTGTTCCTCGTGGCGCAGGACGAGGAGGTCTGGCGGTTCCGGCCGGAGCCCGTGCCGGAGACCGAGGACGACACCCGCCGGATGGTCGACAAGCTGCTCGCCGATCCCCGCACCACGCAGTTCGCGGTGGTCCTCAAGGAGACGGGCCGGGCGATCGGCTCGACCGGCTACTGGGACGTCGGCGGCTTCGACGAGAGCGTGGAGGTCGGCTCCACCTGGTACGGCAGGGCCTACTGGCGCACCGCCGTCAACACCGAGTGCAAGATCCTGCTGCTCGACCACGCCTTCGCCCTCGGGTTCGCCCGCGTGGTGCTCAAGACGGACATCCGCAATCTGCGGTCGCAGGCCGCCATCGAGCGCATCGGCGGCGTGCGTGAGGGCGTGCTCCGGCGGCAGTACCGCCGCCCCGACGGCACGTGGCGCGACAGCCCCCTCTACTCGATCCTCGACGACGAGTGGCCCGCCCATCGCGCCCGCCTGCTGACCGCCCGGTAGGTCACATGCTCGTGGCGACGCGGAGCAGGTCCCGGAAGGCGGCGTCCAGATCTTCGAGAGGCGGCACGCCGCCCGCGCCGACGACCGCGTCGAACAGCAGCCCCTCGACGTAGGCGACCATCTGGCGGCCGTGCCGTACCGGGTCGGGCGAGCCGGCGGCGGCCAGCACGGCGGTGGCGAGTTCGCGGAAGCGGCGCCCTATCTCGTCGTAGGTCTTGCGCAGCTCCGGACGCCGGGTCGCCTCCAGGGCCAGCTCGTATCGCGCGATCGTGGTCTCCCGGTGCACGGTGACCGCCGCGTGCGTCATCCTCGCCAGGAGATCCGCCACCTCGTCCCGGGACACCTCGGCCTCGGGTGTGGTCACGGCGGCGAAGACGGCCTCCTCGCGCTCGGCGAGCCGGGCCAGCGTCAGCCCGAGCAGCGCCGCGCGCGTACGCGCGTGGTTCGAGGTGGATCCCGGCGGGAGCCCGGCGGCCTCGTCGACCGCCCGGTGAGTGAGGCCGCGCATCCCCCGCTCCGCCAGGATCGCGATGGCCGCGTCGGCGACGAGGACCGCCCGCTGACTGCTCACCCTCACATCGTAGGGCCGGACTACGGCTGTAGTACGCTTACTACGGCTGTAGTGACGAGGAGGCGGGCATGGCGCACGCGGTGGTGATCGGGGCGGGCATCGGCGGGCTGACGGCGGCCCTCGCCCTGGCGGGCAAGGGGTGGTCGGTGACCGTCCTCGAACAGGCGGCGTCGATCGAGCCGGTGGGCGCCGGGCTGGCGGTCGCGCCCAACGCGCTCAGGGCGCTCGACGTGATCGGCGTCGGCGACGAGGTCCGGAGGCTCTCCGCGATCCAGGGCCGCAGCGGCATCCGGGTGCCGGACGGCCGGTGGCTGTCGCGTACCACCGCGGAGGACGCCACCGCGCGGTACGGCGACCCGATCGTGCTGCTCGCGCGGTCGTCGCTGGTCGGCATCCTCGCCGAGCGCCTGCCGCCGGGAGCCCTGCGGGTGAACGCGCGCGTCGTGTCGGCCGACCCCGCGACCGGGCGCGTCACCCTGGCGGCGAGCGACGCGGGGGCGGCGGAGACGATCGAGGCCGACCTCGTCGTGGCGGCGGACGGGATCAGGTCCCGGACCCGCGCCGCCCTGTTCCCCGGGCATCCCGCACCGGTCTACGCGGGCGTGACGAGCTGGCGGGCGATCGTGCCGCTGCCCGGGGTAACCGGCGCGTCGGAGACCTGGGGAGCGGGGCCGCTCTTCGGGGTCATGCCGCTCGCGGGTGGTCAGGTGTACTGCTACGCCACCGCGCCGGTCCCCGCGGGGCTGCGCGCGACGGACGAAAGAGAGGAACTGCTCCGGCTGTTCGGCCGCTGGCACGACCCGATCCCCGCGCTGCTGGCCGCCGCGGACCCGCAGGCCGTGCTCCGGCACGACGTCCACTGCCTCGACACGCCGCTGCCCGCCTTCCACGCGGGGCGGGTCGCGCTGCTGGGCGACGCGGCGCACGCCATGACGCCCAACCTCGGGCAGGGGGCCTGTCAGGCCATGGAGGACGCCGTCGTGCTCGCCGAGCGCGTCTCGCCGCACGGGTCTCCGATCGCGGATCCGGCCGCCGGGCTGGCCGTCTACAGCCGGGAACGGCTGGCGCGGACGACACCGATCGTGCGGCGGTCCCGGGCGATCGGCCGGCTCACCCGGTGGCGCAATCCGCTGGCTGTCGCACTCCGCGACGGCGCGATGCGCGCGGCGGGCCGGTTCGGGCCGAACGTCGCGATGCGGCAGTTCGACCCGGTCTTCGACTGGCGGCCCTGAGGAGCGCGCGGCTCAGGCGGCCTCGGACGCGACCACCGGTTCGCCGATCCTGTCCGGCTCGGCCGGTGCGGCGGCGCGCTTGGAATGGTCGGGCGCGAGGCGTCCGAGCGTGATCGTCCCGGCGATCAGCAGGGCGGCCGCGAGCAGCGCGGGGATCGCCTTGTCCGTTTCGGTGGGCAGCGACTCGCCCAGCAGCAGGGCCCCGGCGGTGACGGAGGTGATGGGGTCGACGACCTGGACCCCGGCGTAGGCGATGCCGAAGTAGCCCACGGCGTACGACTTCTGCAGCAGCACCACGGCGCAGACCAGCAGCACCGGGATGGCCAAAGTGAACCAGTGCAGCAGGTTGCCGAGGTCGCCTTCGAGCCCGCCGCCGACGACCCGGACGAACGTGGACACGGTCGCGGTGACCGCACCGGCGCCGATCGCCATCAGCAGCGCCTTCGACGGGCCCCTGAGCCAGCGCGCCGCGGTGAACGTGACGGCGGCCACCAGGCCGATGCACGCGATCAGCCCGATGGCGTTCGCGTCCGACAGGACCGGGGTCACGTTGTGCGCCGGGACCAGCAGCATCAGGCCGAGCAGGCCTGCCGCCACCGCGATCGACCCGGCGATCTCGGCCCGGCGCGGGCGCCTTCCGTGCAGGGTGGCGGCGAGCGGCACCGCGAAGACGAGCGTCGCCACGCTCACCGGCTGGACGACGACGAGCGGCGCCAGGCTGAGCGCCACCGCGTGCAGCGACGCCCCGGTGAAACCGATGATGCCGCCGATCCACCAGCGGGGCCTTCTGACGAGCGCGAGGGTCGCCCCCTCGCTCACCGCCTCGAACTGCTGCAGCGCCGCGCCCAGGGCGTACCCCAGCGCGCCGACGAGGGCGATCGCCACTCCCACCCAGGTCATGCGCGCCCGCCGGTGTGTCGAGAAATCACCACGCAAGCTTAGTGGGGCCCGGCGGGCGCCAAGGGAGCTCGCGACACAAGTGGGGCTTTCCGGGCAGGTCCCGGGATCCGCGGCGGCGCGGATCCCGGGAACGGGGGACGTGCGGCTCAGTCGGTGCCGCTGGACAGCGCGATGTCGATGACCCCGGTGTCCTCGCTCCTGAAGCCGGCGGACAGGTCGCCCTCCTTCACCCACGCCTCGCCGGTGACCGTGAGCATGCCGACCCGCTTGCCCGCCAGCGCGAGTTCGAGGACGTTGTAGCTCTGGGTCACCCACGGAGCGGGCCGGCCGCCCTCCTGCACCAGGGCCGCGCCGCCGCTCCTGACGACCCCGATGCGGTCGCCGGCCAGGACGAGCTGCTTCACGTTCGTGTTCGCGGTCGCCCAGGTGGCCGACGGGCCGTCGTACTTCACGAGGGCGACGCCGTCGGACCGCAGCACGCCGATGCGCTTGCCCGCCAGCGCGAGCTGCTTCACGCTGCCGTACTTCAGCACCCAGTTCGCCGACAGCCCGCCCTCCTTCACCCAGGCCTTGCCGTCCGCCGTCAGCACACCGATCCGGTCACCCGACAGCACGAGCTGCTTGATCCCGGCGTCGTGCTGCAGCACCCAGCTCGCCGACAACCCGCCCTCCTTCACCCAGGCCTTGCCGTCCCCGGTGACGACGCCGATCCGGTCACCCGACAGCGCGATCTGGACGACCCCGCCCTGCTGCAGCACCCAGCTCGCCGACACGCCGCCCTCCTTGACCAGAGCGTCGCCGCCGGCCTTCAGCACGCCGATCCGGGGCGGGGCGACGGCCGCCCGCCCGGGCTCGCCGGGCCGGGCCTGCGCACTCGCCGGGCTCGCGGCCGATCCGGCCAGCAGGCCCGCCGCGCAGGCGAACACCGCTCCGAGGAAGACCGGGCCGGGGCGCGTCGCTGAACGAGTCGCCATGAATGCCTCCGCGTCGCATCGGGCGGGCCCCCTGCCCGCCGAAATCGATCACGCTGAGACTAGATTCGTTCACGCGATGTAAGCACGCTGCCTGCATCGTCAGGAGAGTTCAGGACCTCTCCGGGCAGACACAGAAAAGGTGGCCTTCCGGGTCGGCGAGCACCACCCAGTCGCCCGGCTGGAACTCCGGCTTGGTGGCCCCGAGCGCGACGTACTCCTCCACCGCCTTGGCCACGTCGGGCACCCGGAAGTCGAGATGGAACTGCTTGTCCCCGCCGGGCCAGGAGGGGGCCTTCCGCTCGGGCACGCGCTGGAAGTAGATGCTCGTCGTGCCGTCGCCGATCCCGGCGTACTCCTCCTCGGCGTACTGCACCGGGAACCCGGTGATCTGTGAGTAGAACTCGGCGAGCCTCTTCGGCTCGGCGCAGTCGATGGTCACGGCGATGAGCTTCGCGATCGTTGTCATGACCGCCATCCTGCCGCCCAATCCTGTCAGGGAGTGTCAGGTACCCACACCATCGAAATCTTCGCCGATAGTGGGACCATGAACCGGGCATGTGGAACCAGTCCGGCAGGCGAGTCGTTGGAGCGGGTGTGGCGCGGGTAGGTGCATGGATCAGGCGGTTCCTGGACAAGCCGGGAAGTGTCGACCTGGCCCCCTTCCAGCGGATCGTCGCCGAGGCGGGCGAACTCGAGAGCGAAGTGGCCCAGCGGGCCGATCTCCGTCCCGCGGAGCCGGATCCCGCCTGGGTCGGCAGCGCCGACTTCTGCGCGGCGATGCGGGAGGCGGCCCGCCGGGCACTCGGCCAGCGGCCGTACGACGTGCAGCTCGTGGGCGTGCTCGCCATGCTGGAGGGCAACGTCGTGCAGATGGCCACCGGCGAGGGCAAGACGCTCGTCGGCGCCCTCGCCGCGGCCGGGTACGCGCTGCGCGGCGCGCGGGTCCACGCGGTCTCGGTGAACGACTACCTGGCCCGCCGCGACGCCGAGTGGATGGGACCGTTGTACGAGACGCTCGGCCTCACGGCCGGGTGGATCGCCGAGACCTCGGCCCCCGAGGAGCGCCGGGCGGCGTACGCGTGCGACGTGACATACGGCGCCGTCAGCGAGCTGGGGTTCGACGTGCTACGCGACCGCCTGCGCACGGATCCGGCCGAGCTGGTCGTGCCCGCTCCGGAGATCGCGCTCGTGGACGAGGCCGACTCCGTGCTCGTGGACGAGGCCCGCGTGCCGCTGGTGCTGGCCGGCACGGCCGACCCGGGCACGGCGCTGCCCGAGATGGCGGCACTCGTGCGGCGGCTGTCGCGCGGCTACCACTACACGATCGACGAGGAGGGGCGCAGCGTCTTCCTCACCCCGAAGGGCACCGACACGGTCGAGAAGGCCCTCGGGATCGACCTCTACGAGCACCCCGGCGTGGTGACCCAGGTCAACCTCGCCCTGCACGCCCACGCCCTGCTGACCAGGGACGTCGACTACATCGTCAGGGACGGCCGGGTCCACCTGATCAACACCTCGCGCGGCCGGGTCGCGGTGCTGCAGCGCTGGCCGGACGGGCTCCAGGCGGCCGTGGAGGCCAAGGAGCACCTGCCGGCGTCGGAGACGGGCGAGATCCTCGACTCGCTCACCGTGCAGAGCCTCATCCGCCGCTACCCGCGCGTGTGCGGCATGACGGGCACCGCGATCGCCGTGGCCGAGCAGCTGCGGGAGTTCTACGACCTCAAGGTCGCGGTCATCCCGCCCAACAAGCCGTGCGTACGCGCGGACGAGCCCGACCGGATCTTCGCCACGCTGGAGGACAAGGAACGGGCGCTGCTCGAGGAGATCGAGACCCGGCACGCCACCGGGCAGCCCATCCTCGTCGGCACGCTCGACGTCGCCGAGTCCGAGCGCCTGGCCGGGGCCCTGGAGGCCAGAGGGCTGAGCGCGACGGTGCTGAACGCGAAGAACGACGCCGAGGAGGCGCAGATCATCGCGAAGGCCGGCCGGCACGGCGCGATCACGGTCTCCACCCAGATGGCCGGGCGCGGCACCGACATCCGGCTCGGCGCCGGCGACCCCGGCGAGGAGCAGGAGGTCGCCGGGCTCGGCGGGCTCTACGTCATCGGCACCGGCAGGCACGAGAGCAGCAGGCTGGACGACCAGCTCCGCGGCCGGGCGGGACGGCAGGGCGACCCCGGCGGCTCGGTCTTCTTCGTCAGCGGCGAGGACACGCTCCTCACCGCGTACGCGCCGGAGCAGTCGCTGCCCCCGGCCGGCCGCGACGGCGTCGTGTCCGGCGCCGACGCCGCCGGACTGGTGGCGCACGCGCAGCGCGTGGCCGAGGGCGTCAACCTGGAAATCCACCGCAACACCTGGCGCTACTCACGGCAGCAGGAGCGCCAGCGGGCGGAGGTGCTGGACCGGCGCGACCGCGTCCTGCACGGCGACATCGGGGCGCGGGCCCTGGAGCAGGCCTGCCCGGAGCGCTACCGCGAGCTGTGCGAGGAGGCGGGCCGGGAGGCCGTCGAGCGGGCCGCCCGGCAGATCGTGCTGTATCACCTCGACCGCTGCTGGACCGAGCACCTCGGCTTCCTCGCCGACCTGCGCGAGGGCATCCACCTGCGGGCCCTCGGCCGGCTGAACCCGCTCGACGAGTTCAACCGCGAGGCCGTCCCGGCCTACCGGGCCATGCTCGACGAGGTCGAGCGGCGTTCCAAGGAAACCTTCGAGAAAGCCGACGTCACCCGGGACCTCGCGGAGCAGGGCCTCAAGCGGCCCACGGCCACCTGGACCTACCTGGTGCAGGACAACCCGTTCGGCTCAGAGTGGGACCGCGTGCTCAAGCGCGTGGCCGGGACGCTCAAGCGCAAACGGTAGCGGCCCGCGCCGCGTCCTACCGCTTGCGGTGGCGGCCCGCATGCGCGTGCGCGGGGCGGCTCAGCACGGCCTTGGCGCCGACGGCGACGAGCGCGCACACGACGATCGCGACCGAGAACGCGGGAACGGCCGCCTCTTCGAGCTGCCCGCTCGCGGCCGACGCCCGAGTGAACGCCGGGGAGGCCGTCGCCTCGCCGGTCCTCGCCGTCTTCACGGCCTTCGCCGTGGTCTTCGCCGTGGTCTTCGCCGTGGTCATCGCTGTGGTCATCGCTGTGGTCTTCGCGGCGGCCGAGGGTGCGGGAGACCCGCCGCCCTTCCCCGCCGTCGTGGCCGAGAGGGGAAACATCCCCACCCCGGCCGCCTGGATCCGCGCGGCGGGCTCGGCGGGCGGCGCGGGGGCCGCCGACGGAGCCGTGGACTGGGCCGTGGACTGGGCCGTGGACTGGGTCGCTGAGGGAGCCACGGAGGGAGCCACGGAGGCAGCGGGGGCCGCAGGGGCCTGGTTCTCCTTCACGCCGGGGGTGGACGCGGGAGCGGCGTCCTGGGGCGCGGCGGGAGCCGCGGAGGGAGCGGGAGCCGCGGTGGGACACGGCGGCGGGGGCTCCGCGTGGTCCCTGACGCCGTACGCGCCCGTCGAGAACGGCTTGGGCGCGCCCGTCTTGCCGAGGCCCTTGCCCCACTCGGTGATCACGTACTGCACCGGAATGTGGCCGAGACCGCCCGCGTCCTCGACGGTGAGCGAGCGGGTGTTCCAGGTGCCGCCGGTGAGCTCGGCGAACGTCTTGCCGTCGAGGTCGAGCATGACCCCGCTGCTGGAGGGCACGCCGGGACCGCGGTCGCCGACGAAGAACTCGGCCTTCTTCCCCTTGTAGATCACATAGCCCTTGGTGCCCATCGGCCAGCTAGGGCTGGCGGCCAGGCCCTTCTGCATCGGCTTACCCGACGCGGGGGCGCCGGTGTCGCCGTTGATGCCCGACCCGTCGTCCCAGAAGTACGACGCGGTCGTCTTGCCGGAGTGAAGGACGATCTCGCCACCGGCCGTCGGGCAGCCGACCGCCGGGATGGCGGGCGCCTCGGCCGGTTCCGGCCCGAGGACGTGGCTCACGACGGTCGCGATGTCGGCGTGGGGGTGCTGGGGGCCCGCCGGGGCGGGGCGGGCGGGGGCGTCCTGCCGGTTCGGGGACACGGCGGTCGCGTGGTGCGTCTCGCCCTTCGCCGGGCTCGTCTGCTCCAGGAGGGCGTCGTTGTGGGGGTCCGCGTAGCTGGAAATGGGGGATCTCCTGACTGGTCACGGTCGGATAACCGGACACTAGGCCAAGAACACCCCAAATCTCGACATCGCGGACAAAAGTTTTACTTTCTGGACGAATATCCCAGGAAGTGGCAAAGTCAGATGTGGACGCGCCCCCCTTCCGGGGGGCTGGAGGGAAGGAGGGCACGCCACGTACCGGGATCAGAACGACGGCGGACGGCCTCGCGGCGCGGCCCCGAAGGACTCCGGGCGCCGTCGCTGTCTCTGATCGGGGACGCCCCGGTGGAGCGGTCCCGGGCGTTCGGGTCCGGCCGGCACCCAGGCCGGCGGACACGCGCCGGACCGAAGCGTCGCCAACGAGACCGCCCAAGGCAAAGCGACGGACCCGTCGCCCCCGCCGAACTGGGCGTACGTGCCGGGAACGGCTGAAAATTTCAGCCGCTACGCCTGCTCGCCGCGCAGGACGGCGGCGGGGATCGGGATGGCCGGGAACGGGTTGTCCGGCAGGAGGATCAACCGGCGCGGCGCGGCCTGCTCCGCGGCCTCCAGATGCAGCAGAGCCGTCCCGATGCCCGCGGCTCCCACCATGTATCCGGTGTCCGCCGTGACCTCGCCGGGCCGCAGCCGCCGGTACGCCTGGTACCAGCGGAAGCCGGCGTCGTCGCCCGCGGTCGCCCGCCCGATCAGGTCGATCGCGAGCGTGCGCGCGAAGTCGAGGTACGGCCCAGCCCCCGTGGCCGCGTACAGGCCCACGAAGCAGTCGATCAGCCCGGCGGTGCCGCAGCACAGGCAGGCCACGTCCCAGTGACCCGGCGGCCGGGATCCGGGCACCCCGCTCTGCACGATGCCGTGCGCGAGCCGCTCCACCCAGTCGAGATCGCCCGGGTCGCCGGTGACCCGGTGCAGTTCGTAGAACATCCGGGCCACCCCCGCGGACCCCGAGCAGAAGCCGAGGTAGTTGAGCCTGCGGCCCTGCGGGAGGTGATGCGGCACGAGCGCGCATTTGTCGGTGACCACGCTGACCGTCCGGACAAAGTCGGCGCCCCGGCGGGCCGCCGCGAGGAACCGCTCGTCGCGGGTCACGCCGTACAGGCGGGCGAGCAGGAAGGCGGTGCCCGCCGTTCCGGACAGGAACCCGGGGGTGACGGAGTCCACGGGCAGGTCGGGGACGGCGTCCCCGCCGAAGCGGTGCCCGGGGACGGCGAGGCTCGCGATGCGCTCCCCCGCCTCGATCGCCACCTCCTCGTACGCCGGGACGCCGAGGATGCCCGCCGCGTGCAGCAGGGCGAGCACGATCCCCCCGTCACCGCGCTGCGCCGGGTCCCCGGTCCAGCCGATGCCCTCGCCCAGCGGACGGACGTCGCGGACGAGGCGGTCGGCGGCGGCTCGGGCCGCCCCGAAGACCTCCTCGTCGCCGGTGGCCCACCCCGTCTCCGCCAGCACGAAGACCACGCCCGCGAGCCCGTGGTAGAAGGTCGGGTCACGCCGCTCCGGCCAGGTGGCGGCGAGCCGGCGAGCTCCCGCGAGCGCGTCCCGCAGGTACGCCTCGTGGCCGGTGGCGGCGGCGAGTTCGAGGAAGAACAGCACGACGCCGGCCGCGCCGGCATAGAGGGAGGAGGCGTCACCGGCGCCGGACGACCGCCCCCGGGGATCGGGGTTGGCCCGCCATCGCCGTCCCAGGTCGTCGTCGACCCCCGCCGACCGCACCCAGCGCGCGGCCGTGACGGCGGCGGTGATAGGGCTCTCACGGGGCCAGGCGCTCATCACCCCAGTCTCCCACAAATCTGGTAGGAAATTAAGGCTACCACTCTTACAAACGGAAGCCTACGGGGAGTCGCGCACCCATCACACCGTCGGCACGGGAACGTCGGGGTGGCGTGCCGTGGCGACCGGGGCCGGCGGCGGCGCGGACAGGAGTCCGGGCAGTGTCCTGGCGTGGGCGATCGCGGCCGGCGTGTCCGGGAAGACGAGGCCGTCGCGGCGGAGGTGATCGGCCACCCCGAGCCCGCTGAGGACCTCGTCGTGGCCCGGCCGGATGCCCGACAGCAGCACGGTGATCCCCCTGCCCTCGAGCCGGGTGATCACGTCGCCGAGGACCCCCGCGCCGGTGGCGTCGATCGTGGACACGCGCGACATGCGCAGGATGACCACCCGCACGTCGGCGACCTCCGACAACTCCAGCAGGAAGCGGTGGGCCGCGCCGAAGAACAGCGGCCCGTCGAACCGGTAGGCCACGATGTGCTCGGCCAGCAGGCGCCGTTCCTCGTCGCCGTGGTCGCCGGTCTCCAGCGGGACCTGCTCGATCTGGGCGCTGCGCGCGACGGCCCGCAGGGCGAGCACGATCGCGACGCCGACGCCGACCGCGACGGCCGTGACGAGGTCGAGGACGACGGTCACGGCGAAGGTGAGGACCATGACCGCGGCGTCGCCCCGGGTGGCGCGGGCGATCGCGCGCAGCGATCCGACCTCGACCATGCGGACCGTCGTGGCCAGCAGCACCCCGGCCAGCGCGGCGAGCGGGATGCGCCCCACCAGGCCGCCCGCGCTGAACACGATGACGGCAAGCACGACGGCGTGCGTGAGGGCGGCCAGGCGTGAGCGCGCGCCCGAGCGGACGTTGACGGCCGTACGGGCGATCGCGGCGGTGGCGGGGATACCGCCGAAGAGCGGGGAGACGACGTTCGCCAGGCCCTGCCCGAACAGCTCACGGTCGGGGTCGTGGCGCTCCCCCACGCTCATGCCGTCGGCGACGGAGGCGCACAGCAGGCTCTCCAGCGCTCCGAGGGCGGCCACCGCGAGGGCCGCCGGGAGCAGCGACGTGATCGCGCCGCCATCGAGGAAGGGGCCGAGGAAGCTCATCGACGGCGCGGGCAGTCCGGCCGGAAGGGACCCGATGCGGGCGACGTCCAGCCCGGCGACCTCGGCCACGGCCGTGGCCGCCACGACCGTGAGGAAGGAGAACGGCACCGCCGGCCGCCACCGCGCCCCCAGCAGCATGACCCCCGCGACCACGAGCGCCAGCACGATCGGCACCGGACGCGGGTCGCGTGCGAAGTTCGCGACGGCGTCGCCGGCCGCCTGCCACACCCGTTCCCCCTCGCCCCGCACGCCGAGCGCCGCGGGCACCTGCTGCAACGCGATCACGACGGCGATGCCCGCCGTGAAGCCCTCGATGACGGGGGTGGGCATGTAGCGGGCGTACCTGCCGACCCGGGCCAGCGCGAGCACGACGAGCACGATCCCGGCGAGCAGGCCGACCGCGAGCACGCCACCAGGGCCGTGCGTGTGCACGATCGGCACGAGGACGACGGTCATCGCCCCCGTCGGGCCCGAGACCTGGAGGTTGCTGCCGCCGAAGACCGCGGCCACCGCGCCCGCGACGACGGCGGTCGCCAGGCCGGCCTGCGCGCCCAGGCCGGAGCCGACCCCGAAGGCCAGCGCGAGCGGCAGGGCCACCACCGCGACCGTGAGGCCAGCGATCAGGTCGCGGCCGGGGCTGCGGCGGGCCGGCCGCCAGTCGGCGGGCGAGGGCAGCAACCCCGCGACCCGCCCGTACAGCAGTCTGGCCGCGCCGGTCACTTCGCCGCCTCCGCCTGGAGCTCGGCCAGCAGCTCACCCTGGCCGGTGATCATGTCGGTGAGGATCCGCCGGGCCGCCGCGAGCAGGTCGACAACGTCGGGGGTGGCCAGCGAGTAGACCACCGTGCCCCCCTCCCTGACCGCGCTCACCAGGCCGGTACGGCGCAGCACGGCGAGCTGCTGGGACAGGTTCGACGGCTCGACCTCGATCTCGCCGAGCAGTTCGCGGACCGGGCGGGGGCCGTCCCGCAGAAGTTCGAGCACGCGGATGCGCACCGGGTGACCTAACGTGCGGAAGAAGTCGGCCTTGGCCTGATAGAGGGGAACGGGCATCGGGGTCACTCCGTCTCTCCCGCCGCCTCCAGGCTGATCCCGTGGTCGGCGGCCAGCCGCCGCAGGTTGTCCAGCCGGCCGGAGGCGATCTGGACTCCGTGCTCGTCGCCGGCCTCCCGCGCCCGCCGCAGGTCCTCGCGCGCTTCCCCGAGCCGGGCGCGCAGCTCCGCCGTGAACTCGTGCATGTCGTCCTCTCGTCCGTCAGACGAGAACAGCATATTCGCGATATGAAGAATTCTTCAATTCGTCAGCTCTGCGGCCCGCCCGGAGGAGGGCGGGCTTCAGGCGGGGCGCGGCGTGAAGGAACGCTGGTCGCGCCGCAGCGGGTGGCCCTCGGGGATCTCGACCAGCACGATCGGCAGGCCGTCGGGGTCCTCGATCCACATCTCCACCAGCCCCCACGGTTCGAGCCGAGGAGGCCGGGACACCGGCACCCCGGCCTCCACCAGCCGGTCGTGCTCCTTCTGGACGTCGCGCACCTGCATCCAGATCGCGGTGCCCGGCCCCCCGTCGCCCGCGCCGCGGGGAGAGACCTCGAGGAGCCCCTGCCCCAGGAAGAACACCATCCCGGGGTCCTCGGACGCCCCGAACTCCCGGCTGACGGCCAGGCCCAGGACCTCCCGGTAGAAACGGCGGCTCTCGGCCCGGTCGGCCGGTCGCAGAAGTATGCGGCTGCTCAGCACTTCCATGTGACCGTAGTGCCCATCCGGGGCATGCGGTTAAGGATGGATCGGGGAAAGCGGCGGCCAAGGCGCACATGGGCCTTTCGGCCCCTCCGGAAGTGACGGACCGCCGTGCCGCCGGAGAAACAGCGACGACAGACTGGTCGCCGACGCCCGTTGAGGATCACTGTGGAGGTCCGTATGACTGAAGACACCGCGCCCGCCGGCATGCCGCGCCTGGACAAGCTCGACCGTGAGGAGTGCCTGCGGCTGATCTCCCCGGGCGGCGTGGGCAGGATCGCGTTCAACAACCCCAGCGGGCCGGTGATCCTGCCGGTCAACTACACCGTCGAGCAGGGCGCCGTGCTGTTCCGCACCGCTCTCGGCGGCCCCATGGACGCCGATCTGCGCACCGGGGTCGAGGGGGCCGACTTCATGGTGGCCTTCGAGGTCGACCGCATCGACGAGAGCACCCGGGAGGGCTGGAGCGTCCTCGTCCGCGGCGGGGCCCACCATGTGACCGGCGACGTGAACACGAAGGTCGAGACCTGGGCGGGCGGCGAGCGCGAGCTGTACATCCGGATCGCGCCGGTCGAGATCAGCGGCCGGCGCATCCAGCACGGATAGCCGCGTCGTGGACGCCTGGGTCGTGGGCCGGCCGGGGCCCATGGCGACGCGGCCGCTGAGGCGGGCCGTGCTGCCGGACCCCGTGCCCGGGCCCGGGGAACTGCTGGTCCGGGTCGAGGCGTGCGCGGTCTGCCGCACCGACCTGCATCTCGCCGAGGGCGACCTGCCCCCGAGACGGCCACATACGGTTCCGGGGCACGAGGTCGTGGGACGGGTGGCGGGGCTCGGCCCGGACACGCCGGGGCCGCCGGTCGGCACCCGGGTGGGGGTGGCCTGGCTGCGCTCGACCTGCGGCCGGTGCCGCTACTGCCTGCGCGGTGCGGAGAACCTGTGCCCGGCGTCCGCCTACACCGGATGGGACGCCGACGGCGGCTACGCGGAGCTGCTGACCGCCCCCGCGGCGTACGTCTACCCGCTGCCGGAGGACACTCCGGCGGAGACGCTCGCGCCGTTGCTGTGCGCGGGGATCATCGGATACCGCGCGCTGGTCCGCGCCGACCTGCCGCCGGGCGGGCGGCTGGGGATCTACGGGTTCGGCGCCTCGGCCCACCTGACCGCCCAGATCGCGATCGCCGAGGGCGCGACCGTGCACGTCATGACGAGGTCGGCGGCGGCCGGGGAGCTCGCGCTCCGGCTGGGCGCGGCCTCCGCGGCGGGCAGCGCCGACCCGCCGCCCGAGCCCCTGGACGCGGCGATCCTGTTCGCCCCGGTGGGCGACCTCGTGCCGGTCGCGCTGGCCGCGCTCGACCGGGGCGGCACGCTCGCGGTGGCGGGGATCCACCTCACCGACATCCCGGCGCTGAACTACCAGCGTCATCTGTTCCAGGAGCGGACGCTGCGCAGCGTCACGGCCAACACCCGCGCCGACGGACGGGAGTTCCTGCGGCTGGCGGCCCGTCATCACCCACTGGTCACCACGACGCCCTACTCCTTCGACACGGCCGACAGGGCCCTGGCCGACCTGGCCGCCGACCGGGTCGAGGGAGCGGCCGTCCTGCTCATGGACAGGTGACGGCCGGCACCGGCTCCAGATGGAACAGGCCGCCCTTCACGTCCGCGAGGTCGGCGGCCGGACGGGGCGTCCTCCCGGCCAGCGCCATCAGCACGTCTGTGGTGGTGACCAGGCCCCGCAGGATGTCGTCCGGCCCGAGCACGGGGACCGCGCCGCAGCCGGAATCGGCCATCAGCGCGGCGATCTCGGACAGCGGGGCGTCCGGGGCCGCCCGGGGACAGCGCACGCCCCGCACGAGCGTGCGCACCTGCTTGCGGGACTGCTCGGCGGGCCCGCCCGACCAGTTGCCGGCGATGTCCTCCCGTGCGAGGACGCCGACGAGCCGGCCGCAGGCGTCCACCACTGGCAGATGGTGGACCCCGGCCCGCCACATCAGCTCCCACGCCATGAGGGGCGACTCCTCCGGCTCCACCGTGACGAGCGTCCGGGTCATCACCTCGGACGCCGTCATGGTCTCGACGCTCATCACTTCTCACCGCCTTCCGCCGGACCGGTCCCCCACGGCCCGCCCGCGGATACGGCCCGGCTCACGTCGTCCGTCTCGTACGTCATGGAGGACTCGACGTCCACCACGCCGTCCACGCGCCAGACCTCGTCGATCAGGGCGCGGAGCTGGGACCGCCGCTCCACGCCGCCGTCGAGGTGGACGATCCCGTCCTCGACCCGTACGGCGCACTGCCTCGAGTAGCGCACCACGACCTCCAGGACGTCGTCACGGATGTCCTCCCCCGGCCGGCAGAACGCTCTGATCAGGTCCGACTGTTTCACCAGCCCGGTGATGCGGCCGCTCTGCCCGTCCACCACCGGAAGCTCCTTGATCCTGTTGCAGTGCATCAGCCAGGCGGCCCGGCGCAGCGGGGTGTCCTCGGTGACCGTGATCACGGGGCTGGTCATGATCTCGGACACGGTGCGGCCCCTCGCCTTCCTGCGCTCCCTGCGGCGGGACGGTCCCTCGATGAACAGGTCGCCGGGCCGCCGGTCCAGATCCTTGAGCAGCAGGTCGTCGTCGCTCACCATGCCGATCACGCGCCGGTCCCCGTCCACGACCGGTACGGCGCCGACGTGGAACCGGCACATGGCGGTGACCACGTCGCTGAACGAGGCCGTCGCCTCGACCGCCACCACGAACCTGTTCATCACGTCCCGGACGGTCATCGGCATGGCGCCCTCCTTCGACTCCCCCAGCCTTGGTCATGACCGGCTGCGAGGCGACCGGCGAATGTCACCGCACTATGGGACCTATGTCCTAGGAGTGTCATTCGCCGGAGATACGCCAGTACCTTGTGAGATGTGCAGAATGCCGCGATCCTCACCGTCGACGACGACCCTTCCGTCTCCCGGGCAGTGGCTCGTGACGTCCGCCGCCGATACGGCGACCGCTACCGCGTGATCCGGGCCGAGTCCGGCCTCAGCGCGCTCGACGCGCTACGCGAGATCAAGCTGCGCGGCGAGCAGGTCGCCGTCATCCTGGCCGACTACCGGATGCCCCAGATGAACGGCATCGAGTTCCTCGAAGCCGCCATGGACGTCTTCCCGCTGGCGCGCAGAGTGCTGCTGACCGCCTACGCGGACACGGACGCGGCCATCAACGCGATCAACATCGTCGACCTCGACCACTACCTGCTCAAGCCGTGGAACCCGCCGGAGGAGAAGCTCTATCCGGTGCTGGACGCGCTGCTGGAGTCGTGGCTCGCCACCCCCGTCGTGACGATGCCGGAGACCAAGATCGTGGGCCATCGCTGGTCGGCGCAGTCGTTCGCGGTGCGCGACTTCCTGGCCCGCAACCTCGTGCCGTACCGCTGGCTGCGGGCCGACGAGGCCGAGGGCGCACGACTGCTGGCCGCCGCCGGGATGAGCGAGACGGACGTGCCCGTGGTGATCACCACGGGCGGCAAGGCCCTGGCGCGGCCCACGGAGGCCGATCTCGCCGCGCACGTCGGGATGGCCACCACCCCGGCCTCGGAACTCTACGACCTCGCCGTGATCGGCGCGGGTCCCGCGGGCCTCGGCGCCGCGGTGTACGGCGCGTCCGAGGGGTTGCGGACCCTGCTCGTGGAGCAGCGGGCCACCGGCGGGCAGGCCGGGCAGAGCAGCCGCATCGAGAACTACCTGGGCTTTCCCGACGGGGTCTCCGGCGCCCAGCTCACCGACCGTGCCCGCAGGCAGGCGCTGAAGTTCGACGCCGAGCTGCTCACCACCCGCGAGGTCGTCGGCCTCGAACGCAGCGGCTCGGCCACTCTGCTGCGCTTCGGCGACGGCACCGCCGTGACGGCGCACACGGTCGTGCTGGCGACCGGGGTGTCCTACCGGCTCCTGGACGCGCCCGGCCTGGCCGACCTGACCGGCCGGGGCGTCTTCTACGGCGCGGCCGCCACCGAGGCCCCGAGCTGCGCCGGCGAAGAGGTCTACATCGTGGGCGGGGCGAACTCGGCCGGGCAGGCGGCGGTGTACTTCTCCCGGTTCGCCCGCAAGGTGCACATCCTCATCCGGGGCGACGACCTCACCCGGTCGATGTCGCGCTACCTGATCGACCAGATCGAGGCCATTTCGGCGATCGAGGTCCACCCGCGCATCCAGGTGGTCGGCGGCGAGGGCCGCGACCACCTGGAGCGCCTGATCCTGTGCGACGGGCGGAGCGGCCGGACGACGTCCGTGCCCGCGTCGTGGCTGTTCGTCTTCATCGGCGCGGAACCGCGCACCGACTGGCTCGGCGACGTGGTCGCCCGCGACGGAGGCGGTTACGTGCTGACCGGCTCCGACCTGCTCGCGGACGGCCGCCGCCCGCCCGGGTGGACGCCCTCCAGGGACCCCTATCACCTGGAGTCGAGCATGCCCGGCGTCTTCGCGGCCGGCGACGTGCGGGCCGGTTCGGTCAAGCGGGTCGCCTCGGCGGTGGGAGAGGGCGCCATGGCGGTCTCACTCGTGCACCGCTATCTGGAGGACACATGACCGACCATCCGAGCGAGCCGACCCTGCCGCCCGGCGAGCTGCGCACGCTCTTCCTGTTCGAGGCGCTGGACGAGGCGCAGCTCGCCCGGCTGTCGGAGGCGGGCCGGGTGGAGCGGCGGCTCGCCGGGACCCGCGTCTACCAGGAGGGCGAGCCGGCGACCTGCTTCTTCGTGCTGCTGAGCGGCACGGTCGCGATGAGCAGGCGGGTGCAGGGCGACGAGGTCGAGGTGAGCCGCACCGGCCAGCGCGGCGTGTACGGCGGCGCCACGCAGGCGTACATCACCGGCGAGTTCTCCCAGCTCTACATGAACACGCTGACCGCGGTCACCGACGCCGAGTTCTTCGTGCTGCCGGCCGAGGTCATCAGGGAGTGCGTGCGCGAGTGGTTCCCGATGGCGATGCACCTGCTTGAGGGGTTGTTCCTCGGCATGCGCGCCACGCAGACGATCGTCGGCGAACGGGAGCGGCTGCTCGCGCTCGGCTCGCTGTCGGCCGGTCTGACCCACGAGCTGAACAACCCGGCGGCCGCCGCCGTACGGGCGACGTCCGCGCTGCGCGGGCGGGTGGCGGGCATGCGGCAGAAGCTCGCGATGATCGCCGACGGGCGGCTGGACGGCAGCCAGCTGCACGACCTCGTGGAGCTGCAGGAGGACGCGGTCAAGCGGGCCGCGTCCGCCCCCGAGCTGTCCCCGCTGGCGCGCTCCGACGCCGAGGACGCGGTCGCCGACTGGCTGGACGACCACGACATCGTCGGCGGCTGGGACCTGGCGGCCACGCTGGTGGCCGGAGGCGTCGACGCGGTCTGGCTCGACCAGATCGCCGGGGCGGTGGGCGAGGACAACCTGGAGCCGGCGGTCCGGTGGCTCACCTACACCGTGGACACCGAGCTGCTGATGTCCGAGATCGACGACACGGTCAACCGGATCTCCGGTCTGGTCGCCGCCGCCAAGCAGTACTCCCAGCTCGACCGCGCTCCGCACCAGACCGTCGACGTGCACGATCTGCTCGACGCCACGCTGACCATGCTGCACGGCAAGATCCCCGAGGGCGTGCGCACGCTCAAGGAGTACGACCGGTCGCTGCCGCTCATCCCCGCGTACGCGGCGGAGCTGAACCAGGTGTGGACGAACCTCATCGACAACGCGCTCGGCGCGATGGACGGCGCGGGCACGCTGACCCTGCGCACCCGGCGCAAGGACGGCCACCTGATCGTCGAGGTCGGCGACACCGGCACCGGCATCCCGCCCGAGGTCCGGCCCCGCATCTTCGAGCCGTTCTTCACCACCAAGCCCGTCGGTGAGGGCACCGGCCTGGGCCTGGACATCTCCTATCGGATCGTCGTCAACAAGCACCACGGGGACATCCGGGTGGAGTCGCGCCCCGGCGAGACGTGGTTCCGGGTCTACCTGCCCATCGCGGCCTGAAACCGGCCACGCCAGGCTGACCGTACAGTTGGGGCATGGGCATGGTCAGCACCGTGGGTCTCGTCCTGCACCCGCAGCGCGACTCCAAGGAGGCGATCGACACGATCGTCGAGTGGGCGCGCAAACGGGACGTCACGGTGCTCGGACTGCCCGACGAGGTCGGGCGCATCGACTGCAGCGCGGTCGCGGTGGACGCCCCGGCCCTGGTGAAGCGGTCCGACCTCCTCGTCAGCCTCGGCGGCGACGGCACGATGCTGCGCACGATGCGCCTGATCGCCGGGCGGCCGACCCCCGTCCTCGGGGTGAACCTGGGACGGCTCGGCTTCCTCGCCGAGATCGACGTGGACGAGCTCGCCCCCGCGCTGTCGGCGATCGACGAGCACAGATACACGGTCGAACCGCGCATGGCGGTCCGGGCGACGAGCCACGACGGCCGGATGGTGACGGCCTTCAACGACATCGCCCTCGTGCGCATCCCCGGCGACGGGCTCGCGGCGGTCTCCGTCTCCGTCTACGGCGAGCCGTTCGTCCGGTACGCCGCCGACGCCGTGATCGTCTCCACCTCCACCGGGTCCACCGCGTACAACTTCTCGGCCGGCGGCCCGATCGTCTCCCCGACCGTCGAGGGCTTCCTCGTCGTCCCCGCCGCCGCCCACTCGGCGTTCAACCGGGCGCTGGTCCTGTCGGCGGACGAGGAGGTGACGCTCGACGTGCTCTCCACCAGCGGACAGCTCGCCATGGAGGTCGACGGCACGATAGGCGGCCACCTGTGCCCCGGCGACCGGCTCACCGTCACCGCGCTGCGCGCCGCCGCCCGCGTCGTACGGCTGGGGACGACCACCTTCTACGAGCGGGCCCGCCGCAAGCTCCGCGTGAACGGCAGCGCCGAGGTCGACTGAGCCGCCACCCTTCGCCACTTGATCACCTGGTCGTCCGGCGAGCGTGCGGCTTGACCTGGAGCACGCTCCAGCTCCTACGGTCCTCCTCATGACGGCACAGCACAGGATCGGCAGTGGTTTCGGCCCCCGCACCACCGCGCGCGAGGTGCTCGCGGGAATCGACCTGTCCGGGCGGACGGCCCTGGTCACCGGGGGATACTCCGGGCTCGGCCTGGAGACGACGCGGGCGCTGAGCGCGGCGGGGGCCCAGGTGATCATCCCCGCCCGCAGGCCGGCGGCGGCGAAGGAGGCGCTGCGCGACATCCCGCGTACGGAGACGCACGAACTCGACCTGGCCGACCTGCGCGGTGTTCGCGTGTTCGCGGAAACGCTCGTGGAGACCGGCAGGACCATCGACCTCGTCGTCGCCAACGCCGGGATCATGGCCTGCCCGGAGACCCGCGTCGGGCCGGGGTGGGAGGCCCAGTTCGCGGTCAACCACCTCGGTCACTTCGCCCTCGTCAACCGCCTGCGCCCGGCTCTGGCCGACGGCGGGGCACGGGTGGTGTCGGTGTCCTCGGGTGCCCATTTCGGGTCCGGGATCCGGTGGAACGACATCCACTTCCGGGACGGGTACGACAAGTGGCTGGCCTACGGGCAGTCGAAGACGGCGAACATCCTGTTCGCCGTGCATCTCGACGCGCTCGGGGCCGCCGCCGGCATCCGGGCCTTCTCCCTGCACCCCGGCAGCATCCTCACCCCGCTCCAGCGGCACATCCCCCGTGCGGAGCAGGTCGCCCTGGGCTGGATCTCTCCCGGCGGCACGCCGGCGGAGGACTTCAAGACACCGGAGCAGGGCGCGGCCACGACCGTCTGGGCGGCGACCTCCCCTCTGCTCGAGGGTCACGGCGGGGTCTACTGCGAGGACTGCGACGTCGCCGAGGTCGCCACCGGCGACACGGCCGGCGGGCGGGTCGCGCCGTGGGCGGTCGATCCCGGGGAGGCGGCCCGGCTCTGGGACCTGTCCGCCGAGCTGACCGGCGTCGACGCGTTCTCCTGACGCGCGCCTCGCCTCCGGCCGCGGGCGGCCCATCGTGACGGGCCGCCCGCCGCCGTGAGGACTACAGCAGGTTCTCGATCTCGGCCAGTTCCTCCGGCGTGAGCGCCGGCGCGTCGAGGGCCGCGATGTTCTGCTCGAGCTGCCCGACCGAGCTCGCCCCGACCAGCACGGACGTGATCCGCCGGTCGCGCAGGATCCACGACAGGGCGAGCTGGGCGAGCGTCTGGCCGCGCTCGAGTGCGATCTTGTTGAGGCCGCGCAGGGTCTCCAGCAGGTCGGGCGTGAGCCGGTCCCGCGTGAGGAAGTGGCCGATCGCCATCCGCGAGCCGGCCGGCACCTCGCCGTCGAGGTAGCGGCCGGTGAGCAGGCCCTGCGCCAGCGGCGAGTAGGCGATACAGCCCGCTCCGGCCTGCTCCAGCGTGTCGAGCAGCCCGTCCTCCACCCATCGGTCGAGCATCGAGTAACGCGGCTGGTGGATCAGGAGCGGGGTGCCCAGCTCGCGCAGCACGGCGGCGGCCCGCTCGGTCTGCTCGGCCGAGTAGTTCGAGATGCCCACGTAGAGCGCCTTGCCGGAGCGCACCGCCGTGTCGAGGGCGCCCATCGTCTCCTCGATCGGGGTGTCCGGGTCGGGCCGGTGGGAGTAGAAGACGTCGACGTAGTCGAGTCCCATCCGGCTCAGCGACCGGTCGAGGCTGGCCAGCAGATACTTGCGCGATCCCCACTCGCCGTACGGGCCGGGCCACATGTCGTAGCCTGCCTTGGTCGAGATGAACAGCTCGTCGCGGAAGGGCCGGAAGTCCGCGCGCAGGTGGCGGCCGAAGTTCTCCTCCGCCGAGCCGTACGGCGGGCCGTAGTTGTTGGCCAGGTCGAAGTGGGTGACGCCGAGGTCGAAGGCCCGGCGCAGGACGGCACGCTGCACGTCGAGAGGGTGGCCGTCGCCGAAGTTGTGCCACAGGCCGAGGGAGATCTCGGGAAGCAGCACCCCGCTCCTTCCGCTGCGCCGGTACCGCATGTCGTCGTACCGGGTGGGGGCGGGGGCGTAGGGGTTCGGGATCATCCGCGACCTTTCCTCGTGCGACCGTGGCCCGTCCTTTGCCCGGGCCTTGCTCCAGCAGTACCAGGAAACCGCACGTGTCAACGGCCGGGCAGGCGGGGGGAGGGCGTTCAGGCCGGAGACGCGGGCCGGCGGGGTCGGAGCGGGGGCGCCCCGGCGCGTGCCGTCACCGTACGCCTCTCGGGCGGAACTGGACGCTGATGCGGGCGCCGATCACCTTTGTGGACTTCGGGATCGCGTGCTCCCAGGTGCGCTGGCAGCTCCCGCCCATGACGATGAGGTCGCCGTGGCCCAGCTCGTGCCGCAGCGTCGGGCCTCCCCCGCCGCGCGGGCGCAGCAACAGCGGGCGTGGTGTGCCGACCGACACGATCGCGACCATGGTGTCCTGCGTGCTGCCGCGTCCGATCGTGTCGCCGTGCCAGGCGACGCTGTCGCGGCCGTCCCGGTAGAGGCACATGCCCGCCGTTCGGAACCGCTCGCCCAGCTCCTCCTCGTAGTGGGCGTCGAGCAGGTCCCTCGCCTCGGCCAGGACGGGATCGGGCAGTTC
The DNA here is from genome assembly GCF_040675265.1 of Microbispora sp. NPDC049633. Classification (NCBI taxonomy): domain Bacteria; kingdom Bacillati; phylum Actinomycetota; class Actinomycetes; order Streptosporangiales; family Streptosporangiaceae; genus Microbispora; species Microbispora sp. NPDC049633. The sequence continues at coordinate 26,704 of NZ_JBFAOO010000026.1, read as the reverse complement.
CTCGCCCTCGTCGTAGAACTTCAGCAGCCGCGGCACGTCCACGACCCGGTCGTACATGTGCCTGCGCTCGGCGTGCCAGGGCACCGCGTCGAGGAGGCGTTCGAAGAGCACGTCCGCCCCCTCGACCCAGTGCGGCCGGACGTCGATCCAGGCGCCCCGGTCGAGCTGCGTGCGCCGCACCGACGAACCGAGCGGCCCGATCTGAACGTCCCTGCCCCAGTCCAGCAGCGAGGCCTGAAAAGCCGTCATGGCATCGATTGTATTAGAACAGGTATTCGATCATGCCATGTGCCTGGAGCGGCGACCGGGATGAGGCACAGTGCGCGCCTTCAGCCGGTCCGGGCCATCGCCGCGAGGCGGCGGGCGAGCAGAGCGGCGGCCTCCCGCAGCTCCGGGGGATCAAGCACCTCCGCCTCGAACCCCAGCAGGGCCACCCGTACGGCGAGCCACTGCGGGTCGTCCCCGCCGACGACGAGCACGCACGCTCCGTCGCGGTCGTCTTCGACGCGCCCCACCTGGGGCGGCACCAGCTCGCGCACCCGATCGGGCGGGGCGTGCAGCCGCACCCGGGCGAGACACCGGTACGGCGCCTCGGTCACGGACCGCTGCACGTAGGCGACCGGGTCCGGATGCTCGCCCGGCCGGAAGCGCCAGGTCGTCGTCACCGCCTCGCGCATCCGGTCAAGCCGGAAGGTGCGCCAGTCGTCGCGGTCCACGTCCCGGGCCATCAGGTACCAGCGGCGGCCCGCGACGACCATGCGCACCGGCTCGACCGTGCGTTCGCGCTCCCCTCCGTCGCGACCGGCGTACCGGAACCGCACCCGGACGGCGTCGCGACAGGCCCGCGCCAGCGTCATCAGCAGTTCCGGGTCGATCTCGTCGGCGGGACCGGCCAGAGTCTCGGTCGCCCCGTACACCGCCCGGATCTCGGCGCGCAGCCGGGGCGGCATCACCTGGTCGAGCTTCGAGAGGGCCCGCAGCGCCGCCCCGCCCGCCCCGGCGACCGTACTTCCCGACGCGAGCCGCAGGGACACCGCCGTCGCGATCGCCTCCTCGTCGTCCAGGAGCAGCGGCGGCAGCCGGGTGCCGGCGCCGAGCCGGTAGCCGCCGCCGACGCCCGCCGTCGCGTGCACGGGATAGCCGAGCGCGCGCAACCGCTCCACGTCGCGGCGCACCGATCGGTCGGTGACCCCCAGCTCCGCGGCGAGCTCGGCGGCGGTCCAGGACGGCCTGCGCTGCAACAGCACCAGCAGCCGCAGCACCCGCTCGGTCGTCGACTCGGCGCTCATGCGGCCATCGTACGGATCACGGAACGAAACTGTCCGCTATGTGGGGGAGCCTGAAGCCATGAGCGACCAGACGTGGAACCCCCTGCTCCGAGAGCAGATCACCTGGCACTGGACCCACCAGCTGCGCGGCCGCCTCGACGGGCTCACGGACGACGAGTACTTCTGGGAGCCCGCGCCCGGCTGCTGGAGCGTGCGCCCGCGCGGCGCCGGCGCCGCACCCGTGCAGGCCGGGTCCGGCGCGATGACCATCGATTTCGCGATGCCGGCACCCGACCCGCCGCCGCTCACGACGATCGCCTGGCGGCTCGGGCACGTAATCGTCGGCGTGCTCGCGATGCGCAACGCCGCGCACTTCGGCCGCCCGCCGGTCGACTACCAGTCGTTCGCGTACGCCGCCTCCGCGGCCGAAGCGCTGGCCCAGCTCGACGCGGAGTACGCCACATGGCTGGCCGGGGTCGAGTCCCTCGGCGAAGCCGGCCTCGCCCGCCCGTGCGGGCAGGCGGAAGGGCCGTACGCCGACCATCCTCTGGCGGTGCTGGTGCTCCACATCAACCGCGAGCTGATCCATCACCTGGCCGAGGTGTGCCTGCTCCGCGATCTCTATCTCCACACCCGCCGGCAGGCGAGCTGACACGTCCTCGTGGTGTTCTAGCGCTGCTTCGTCCGCGGCGCGAACGAGGGCGCGGAGAAGGGCCGACGTCCCGGACCGGACCGAGCCGGGCCGGTCCGGTCCGGTCCGGGACCTCTTCAGCGCCCGCCCAGAAGGCGGACGGGGCAGCCCAGCTCGGCGCCCACCCGGTCGAGCAGGACGGCGAAACCGTCGCGCGTCCGCGGTCCGAACCGCCGGAAGAACCCGTTGGCCAGGGGCACTCCCCAGCGCAGGCGCTCGGCCACGTTGCGGACCTGGTGGACCAGCAGCGTGCCGGCCGGATCGGGCGCGAGGCGGTATTCACCGCGGTACCACCAGCCGCCCTGCACGGCCAGCCGGTCCGGGCCCACCTCGACCGTCATCGCGTGCCCGGGCGCGGCGAGCACGAACCGGTCCGGTCCACCGGTGAGCGCTCCGCCGTGCTCGGCCAGGAGGAAGCAGTTGTGCCGCCCCACCTGCCCCGGCCGTACTCGCAGGATGAGGCCGGCCACCCGGTCGACCGGCGCCTCGACGACGCCGCGCACCTCGCACAATGGGGCCTCGGCGGACGTCACGGCGCACCGATCCGCGTGTTCTGGAACGACGCGAGGCGCCAGCCGTCGCCCGCTCTGACCACGGTGAACGTCATGATCGAGTCACGGCCCGAATCGGAGTCGCCGTCCGGCAGGGACGATCCCCCGGTGGTCACGACCAGCGCCGCGTCCGGGCTCAGCAGGCGGATCTTCCGCAGCGGGGGCGCGGCGGCCGGCGCGCCCAGCCGGGACCCCTTCAGCGGGCCCTCGAACAGGGCCCGGTGGCTGTCCTCGATGGCCCGGCGGCCCTCCATGTGGGCCCCGAAGTACGTCACATAGTCGGCGTCCTCGGTGAACAACCCCGCGAAGGCGGCGGCGTCCCCGTCGTTCCAGGCCGCGGTCAGCGCGTCCAGCAGGCGGTGGATGTCGCCGGACACGGTCTCCAGCGCGGTCTCTGACATGGTTGCGACTCCTCTCGGATGACCGCGAAGCCGCCTATCCTTCGGAGTGCGAGCCCTGATCGGCCGCTTCGCGGGTGGTCGGGTCGAGCGCCGGCCGGATGTTGGCGCATCCGGCCGGCGCGTCACTGCCGGTCGAGCTGTCCGGCGTTCGTCTCGGTGCTCCAGGTGATCCGGCCCGACCGGATCTCGGCGAGGGTCGCGCGGACCCACGCCAACTCGGCGGCCTTCATCGCCCGGTCGTACTCCACTTCGAGGACCAGCACGCGCGGCAGGCCCGAGCCGTCCAGCGTCTCGATGTGCGCGTCGGCGGCGACGATCGCGCCCTCCAGCGTGGCGGCGCGGGTGCTCAGCGCCCGCTCCGCCTCGGGGACGGAAAGGCATCCCATCAGCGACACCGCGGCCAGGAAGACCTTGGTGTCGCCGTCCGGCTGTTCCAGCAGACGACGCAGCCGGGTGCTCAGCTCGGCCCGCCCCTCCTCGGTCACCCGGTAGACGGTGCGTTCCGGCCGACGGCCCTCCCTGCTGGTCTCGACCGGAGCGATGAGCTCGTCACGGGCCAACCGGTCGACCGCGTGGTAGAGGCTGCGGGGCAGGCCGCCGATGTAGTCCTTGTGCGTGTCGATGACGAACCGGTGCAGCTCATAGGGGTGGGCGGGCCGTACGGACAGCAGGGCGAGCACCGTGAGCCCGACCAGATCCCTGTCCGCCCGCCCCATCACACCCCCATCGTCTTATTGCAATCCGCACTATAGCGAGACGCAATCCGACAGGGAACCCCCTGCGCCGAAGCACACCGGCGACGCGCCCCGCGAGGCACAACACCCGGGCCTCGCGGGCGGGTCGAAACGAAGGCATATACCCCCATAAATCGTCATCAAAGAAGAATGCTCGCACTCCCATTTCGTTGCTGAACAGATATTCACGGCGGTAACCATTCGGACGCGGAAACGCGTCCAACACCGTCACACCGATGACCAGCGAACGCCCCGAGCATCGCGAGGAAAGGTGCACTTCATGAGCGATCAGACGTCCGAGGCCCTCGTCGCACCCGAGGCGACTACAGCCCCCCTCACGCATGAGGGCGACGTTCGCGGACCCCGGAAGGCACCCGCCACCCCCCGCACCATGCCGAAATGGGAGTCCGAGGCGCGCAACCGCATCCGCACGGCGATACGCCGGTACGGCAAGCCCCTCAGCGATCTCATCGCCCGCGACGCCAACGAGGGTGACACCCGCCTGCTCGTCACCGATTTCCTCTGCGAAGGGCTGGGGTACGACAAATACGAAGATCTGACAACCGAATACCAGGTCAAAGGCGAATTCGCCGACTACGGCATACGCGTGGACAAACAGCTGGCCGCGTTCATCGAGGTCAAGCGGTGCACGCAGAAACTGGGCGTCAAACACCTGCGGCAGGTGCAGATGTACGCGGTGAACGAGGGCGTCGAATGGATGGTGCTGACGAACGGGCAGGTGTGGCAGGTCTACCACCTCACCGGCGGTCTCCCGGTCGTCGTCGACCTGGCCCTGCAGGTCGACCTCCTCGACGAAGGAGGGCTGAGCGGGAAGGCCGACGCGCTCTTCTACCTCAGCAAGGAGGCGTTCAAGCGCCGGCTGATCGACGACCTGTGGAAGGCCCGCGCGGCGACGGCGCCGAGATCCCTCATCCGCGTCCTCCTCACGCCCGTGATCCTCGACGCCGTACGGAAGGAACTGCGGCGGCAGACGGGACACAACGCGGACGAGAAGGAGATCGAGCGCATCCTCCAAGCGGAGGTCCTCAGGCCCGATCTCCTCGCCTGAACAGCGGAGGGCAGGGGCGGATGGATCCGTCGCAGGCGCCGGCAACGGCGCCTGCGCGGTCCACGTCGTCCACTACATCAGGGACCGTCCGCGGCACGGCCGCTGACCGTGCCGGCGGCCCTCGGTCACCCGGTGATCGCGGGGTCGGCGGTGACCGCGGCGGTCAGCTCGGCCTGGGCCGTCAGCGCCGCGGCGAGGGCCTCGGGGTCGTCGGCGTCGAGCGTCATCGCGCATCCCCTGCGGATCGCGTCGAGGTTCACCGGCCCGCGCCTGGTCGCCCACCAGCGGCCGACGTCCGACCGCCAGATGATCCAGCCGGCGTGGTCTCGTGCGATGTCCTCCAGCGTGGTCATGTCACCCATCTCCAACGGCTGCTCGCGGAAGTGGGCCAAGCTAAGCGCTTTTGAAGCGGTTGGAGTATCAGCCAGAGGACGTCCAATCACAGCCAGTAGCCGCGCGAACACGGAATCTCCCGTAGTGTCGGCGTGTCACGCTGACACAGTGTGCTGGGGGTGCGACATGCCGGCCAACCACCGCCATCCGCAAAATCGCCGGCTCGCGTGGGAACGCCTGCAGCGCGGGTGGTCCTACGAGGAGCTGTGCGAACGCATTCGCACGTCCATGCGGTCGTGCGACGAGAAGGACACCGGCCTGACGGCCAACACGGTCAGGCGATGGGAGACCGGCGAGCGGTGGCCGGATCCGCGCTATCGCAAGCATCTGGTGACGATTTTCGACAAGCCCGCGAGCGAACTGGGACTGCTCACCCCCGACGAGATGGCCATGCGGCCGGTCACGGAGGTGGTGGACGAGATACGGAGGCTGCTGAGCATGATCGCCGCAGACGGCATCGACCGCTCCACGTTCCTGCGGGGGCTCTTCGGCGCGGGCGTGCTCGCTCCGCTCCTCGGTGAGGGCGGCGAGCGTCTTCCCGCGGCGGTGGAACGCGGGCGCGGGGTCGACGCCGAGTCGGCCGAGGCGTTCGCCCGGGTGGTCGACAAGCAGGCCGCCCTCTACTGGACCTCGCCCCCGGACGACATCTTCCAGGCGTCGGTCGCGCACACGCGGCTCGGCATGAGCCTGCTGCGGGCGGCCCCGGAGGGGGCGGTCCGGCACACGCTGGCCGAGGCGGCCGCCCGCTCGGCCCTGCTGTCGGGCAGGGTCGCCTTCTTCGACCTGAACGACGGTCCCACCGCGGCGCGGCTGTTCCGCATGGCCCTGTCGGCCACCCGGGAGTGCGGCGACCATCCCCTGGCCGCCGCCGTGCTCGCCCACGCGGCGTTCGTGCCGGGGTTCGAGGGCCACCGTACGGACGCCCTGGGCCTGCTCGACGCCGCGTTCGCGCACGCCTGGCACGGCGTCGGCCCGCTGACCAGGGCATGGCTCCACTGTGTGGCGTCGGAGATCTCGGCCCGCTGCGGCGAGCCGAAGGAGTGCATGCGCCACATCGACCGGGCCGACCACATGATCGACGCGAGCGGCGACGACCCGTCCTGGCTGGACTTCTTCGAGCGGGCCAGGCTCGACGGCTTCGCCGGCTACAGCGCGCTGACGGCGGGCAACCACGAGGAGGCGGCCCGCCGGTTGCGCAAGGCGCTCGACGACCTGGGCCCGAACGGCGGCAAGCAGCGCTCGGTGCTGCTCGCCGACCTCGCCGCCGCGCACGCCTCCGCCGACGGCGACCAGGCCGCCGAGCATCTCCGGGAGGCGGTCGACGCGCTCGAGGACCAGTGGTACGCGATCGGGCACGACCGTGTCCGCGGCGTGCTCAAGGTCCTGCCGCCCGCGGCGGCCACGCGGGCGCTGGACGAACGGCTGGCCGAGCTCGGCCGCGCCCGGCACCCCGAGCTCACGATGTGACGGCGGCCCCCGTCCCCCACGCCGCGCGCAGCGCCTCGATCTCCGCCGGAGAGCTCTCGCGGGCGATGTACGGGATGTCCAGCAGGTGCATCGTCCCGGCGGTGGACAGGCGTTCGCGCACGACGGCGGAGTCGTCGAGCACCTGGCGGTACAGCGACGCCCCGTCCATGCAGAAGACGTCGACGAGCGCGATCCTCCCGTCCACCGCCCGGCGGACGTTGCCGTGGTTGAGGTCGATCCCGTCCCACCACGGCGTCCGCGCCCGCCACTCCTCGTCCACCGTGAGGGCGGCGCGCCGTACGGCGTCGAGCGCCTCGTCGCCCTCCCCCTCGCGCCATCGGCGGGCCACCTCCGCCGCCTCCTCCGGTGCGGCCGAGGCCAGGAACTCCAGCACCGTGAGCGAGCCGCCGCCGTCGAGGGCCTCGGCGAGCGCCACCTGCGGCAGGTACGGGTTGCCGGGGCAGCGACGGCACAGTTCGAGGAAGGCCGGATAGGCCGGGTCGAACGGGCAGATCCGCGCGGCGAACAGGCCGCGGGGCGAGCGCAGCCCGACGGCCCAGTCACCCACGCCGCAGGGCGTCCAGCCGAGCCTGGCGAGGACGGCCAGCGCGTCCCGGTGGTTCACCGCACTCCAGTCGCGGCCGAGCAGCGGCGTGACGTCGGCATCGTGATCGAGCTTCATCCCGGCGACTCTAGAGGCTCGTCGCCCGGCTCAGCTTCTCCCATCGGTCCAGGTCCGCGCGGAGCATCTCGTGGTGGGCGCGGAGGGCGTCGACCGCGTCGTCACCCAGGGCGAGCCGCAGTGGCGGCTCGGCGTCGTCCAGCACCTGGAGGATCGCCCGCGCGGCCTTGGCCGGATCGCCCGGCTGCGTGCCGTCCATGCCGTCCACGAAGGCCCGGGTCGCGCCCGCGGACAGCCGGTAGGCGTCGATGGGCTCAGAACGGTGCATGCGGTGGCCGCCGAACTCGGTGCGGAACGCGCCCGGCTCGACGATCAGCACCCGTACGCCGAAGGGCGCGCCCTCGGCACGCGGCTGTTCGACCGGGACACCCGGGGCACCCGCCTCACCACGGGCGGTACGACGCGGCCTTCACCCGGCCGCCGCTCGTGGACGACCTGAAGACGGTCACGCTGGTCACCGAGCGCGTCTGCGCGGTCCTGCCTACCGGTCACCCGCTCGCCGGGCGGGCCGAGCTGCGGCTCGCCGACCTGGCCGGCGAGCCCTGGGTGCTCACGCCGCGCGGCTCGTGGGAGCCGTGGCACCGCAAGTACGACGAGGACTTCCGCCCCGCGGGCTTCGAGCCGCGGGTGACGCAGCGGGCCGAGGGCGTGCCGAGCCTGCTCGGCCTGGTCGCCGCCGGGGTCGGGGGCACCCGGCTCGCCCGGTCGGCGCACAGCCTGCGACGCACCGGGGTCGTGTTCGTGCCGCTCGCGGATGAACGGGCCGAGACCGTCATGGCCTGGCACCCCGCGCGCGACCGGCAGGCCGTGCGGAACCTGCTCGACGTGGCGGTGGAACTGGCCGCCTCGATCGACCTCACGGAGGCCGGTTGAGCCGTCAGTCGCCGTTGTGCTTGCGGACGAGCGCGGGAAGCTCGGCCAGCGAGTCGACATGGAACAGGCAGGCCCGGGCCGCCGTCTCGTCGCGGAGGATGTGGCCCCACGGGCCCCGCCGTACGAGGGCGGTGCGCAGCCCGGACTTCTGGGCGGGCCGGATGTCGTTGTCGAGGCGGTCGCCCACGTAGAGGACGGATTCCGCCGGGCAGCCGGCCTCCGTCACCAGCCGGTCGAAGAAGGACGTGTCGGGCTTCTCCACCCCCCAGCCGTCAGAGGTGCCGATCACGTCCACGGGCAGGTCCAGGGCGCGCAGGATGGTCTCGGCGCGGGCGGTCTGGTTGCCGGCGAGGCCGACACGCACTCCCATCTCCCGCAGCTCGGCCAGGCAGGGCCGGGCGTCGGGGTAGAGGTTCTCCTCGCCGAACGTCTCGGCCTGGCCTTCCCAGACCCGGCGTTCCCGCTCGGCGTGCAGGTCGAAACCGGGCCGGAAGTGCTGGAAGGTGTCCCGGTAGTCGCCGCCGCGCGCGATCACGGCGCCGAACACGGCGGAGAAGGTGTGCCGCGGGACGCCCAGCCAGTCGGCCCAGGTGCCGTATTCGCGGGTCTCGTCCACCAGGGTCTCTCCGACGTCGAAGAAGACGGCCTCCAGCCGCATCGGTACCTCCCGTCTCTCACGCTGCATGCACCTTACGCGGATTCGGCCGGCCTCCACTGCCCCGTCGGACAGGACCGAAGCCGCCAGGGGCACCGAAGAAGATTCGGTTCCCTCATGGACAGGGGACGGCGGCGGAGGACAGGCTGGACGGGTACGCCTCACGAGCCTTGGGAGCCGCGATGAGCCTGTCCGACCTGCAGCCCGTGCCCGCCGACCAGCTCGCCTTCCGGCTGCCGCCGGCCTTCGCCACCGTGGAGGAGGAGCGGCGTCACCGCAAGGAGCGGCTCGCGGCGGCGCTGCGCCTGTTCGGGAGGTTCGGCTTCGAGGAGGGCGTGGCCGGCCACATCACGGCCCGGGACCCGGAACACACCGACCATTTCTGGGTGAACCCGTTCGGCATGTCGTTCAAGCAGATCAAGGTCGGCGACCTGATCCTGGTCAACCACGAGGGCCAGGTGGTGGAGGGCCGCCATCACGTCAACCAGGCGGCGTTCGCCATCCACTCGATGGTGCACCGGGCCAGGCCCGACGTGGTCGCCGCCGCCCACTCCCACTCGGTGTACGGCAAGGCCCTGTCGGCGCTCGGGACGCTGCTGGAGCCGCTGACGCAGGACGCGTGCGCGTTCTACGAGGACCACGCCCTGTTCGACGACTACACGGGGGTGGTCGTGGAGACCGAGGAGGGCCGCCGCATCGCGCGGGCGCTGGGCTCGCACAAGGCGGTCATCCTGCGCAACCACGGGCTGCTGACCGTGGGCGACAGCGTGGAGGCGGCGGCCTGGTGGTTCATCACGATGGAACGCAGCTGCCAGGCGCAGCTCGCGGCCAAGGCCGCCGGGCCGACGGTGCCCATCTCGCACGAGAACGCCAAGCTCACGCATGGCCAGATCGGCAACGACCTCGTCGGCTGGATCAACTTCCAGCCACTGCTGGACCAGATCCTCGCCTCCGACCCCGATCTCCTCGATTGACCGGTCGCCCGGGCCCCGGACACCGCCGGGACCCGGGCGACACCGGCTACGGCATGGGCACGGTGTCCTTCCACGTGGTGCCGGCGCTCCGGAACGCGTTCACCCTGGAGGTGATCTCGGCCGGAGCCACGGCCTCGTTCTTGCTGAAGTAGAACCAGTCGACCTGCTGCGTGTAGACGCGCGGGGTGGCGCTGCCCAGCAGCCCGCCGGAGATGAACCAGAGGTTGAAGTTCACCGACTGCGGCGTCTCGGGGTAGTAGTCGCCGCCGTGCTCGGCGAACAGCGTGCCGTCGATGTAGTAGCGGACCATGCCCCCGGAGACCTGGAGCACGAGGTCGTGCCAGCCGGCGTAGCTCGCCGTCCGCTCGGTGTGCGTATTGACCGCGAGCCAGGGCTCGTTGCGGTAGGTCTCCCAGGTGGTGGTGTACATGATCGGGCCCTGCGCGCCCCAGCCGCCGTTCGGCAGGTACTCGAAGTCCTGCTCGCTGTAGTCCGGGTCGAGGTCGTAGGCGAGGGGCGTGATGGTGAAGAACGTCTCCACGATGTTGTCGCCGTCCGGTCCGCTGTCGGGGGCGTCGGCGAACTTCACCCGCGCGGCGTACGTGCCCTCGAAGAACTTGCGCTGGTGCAGGAACTCGGCCTGCGAGGTGCCCCCCGAGGTGCCGTCGGTGGACGCCCGCAGTTGCAGCGCCTTGTTGCTCCCGCTCACGACGGGGAAGCTCACGTTGGACGCCGGCCAGCTCGCGCCGGGGACGCCGGGGCCGCCGCTGTTGGTCCGTACGGTCCAGTTGTGCGCCGTGATCTGGGGGTCGGACGAGGAGGCGTAGGCGAAGTCGTCGAAGACGACCCCGCTGCCGCCGCCCGGCCCGCCCGGCGAGGGCGAGGTGGAGGGGGACGGGGACGGCGAGGGGTCCGTCACGCCCGCGGGCGGGGTGCCCCACACCAGCGTGCCGCCCTGGTGGACCGTGACCTTGTCCCAATCGCCGTACGTCGTCCGGGCGGGGCCGAAGGAGTAGTCGTCGCTCTGTCTGATCGTCTGCCAGTCGGCCCGGTAGAAGCGCAGTTGCAGGTCGCCGGTCGACACGCCGGCGGCCAGGCTGCCGGAGGTGAAGCCGACCTCCAGGTAGCGGTCGGCCGTGGCCGTTCCCGGCGAGATCGTCTGGAAGGTCCCGGTGACGGTGGAGCAGGAGATCACCGCCCACGAGCAGGCGAAGCGGTACTGCTGCGCCGGTGAGTCGGCCCTGAAGTAGTAGCGGATCTTGACGGTGTTCAGCGGCACCGCCGTGGTCCCGCTGTTGACCAGGTCGAACCAGGGCTCCACCTGGTCGGCGGTGGCGCCGGTCGCGCTCGTCTTGTAGCGCAGGCGCAGCGACTGGGCCGCCTGCGCGGGCAGCGCTACGACCAGCGCGGCCAGCAGGACGGCCGCGAGGCCGCCCCATAAGAGCTTTCGTGACACCGCAGTCTTCCTTTCGTGGGGGGTGGATTGCGGAGTTCAGGGGATGACCGGCCCCGGCCGGACGCCCAGGGACTCCAGATGAGGGGTGAGTCTGCGCAGGAAGTCGCGGTAGTCCCCCGCCGTGCCCCAGGCCACTTCGGCGAAGGCGCACAACCGGGGGAACGCCATCGCCTCGACGTGCTCGGGCGTGGGCATGTACTCGGTCCAGAGCTGGCACTGCACCCCGAGGATCCGGCCCGCCGCCCCCTCCGGGGCCGGGGGCGGCGTGAACCCGTAGACGTCGGCGAGGGAGAGCATCCGGCCGTGCGGGCCGGGGGCGTCGGCCGGGTAGTCGAGGTAGGTGCTGGTGTGCGGGGCCAGCACGACGTCGAGCCCTTCGAGGGCCGCCCGCGGTCCGCTCTCGTGGTCGAGCCACGTCATCGCCGTGACGCCGGGGGGCCCACCAGGGGTGTCGTACCAGTGGATCGGGCGCCGGCCCCGGGAGGTCACGTACGCGCCGACGGTGGAGGTGAACCACGCCCGCGCCGCGTCCGGGCCCGGCAGCCCGAGCTCGGCGATCCGCCGCAGCGCCGCCTCGCTGTGCGCCCACTCGTCCGGCGGGCACTCGTCGCCGCCGAGGTGGACGTACTCGCCGGGGAACAGGTCCATGACCTCGTCGAGCACGTCCCGGCAGAAGCCGATGGCCGCCGCCTCCAGGTTGAACACGTGCGGGCTGATCCCCCACGAGTCGCGGACCGGCAGACGGCGTGACGGGTGGTTGCCGAGCCAGGGATAGGCGGCGATCGCCGCCTGCGCGTGCCCCGGCATCTCGATCTCGGGCACGATCGTGACGAACCGGTCGGCGGCGTACGACACGATCTCCCGGATGTCCTCCTGCGTGTAGTGCTCCCCGCTGACCTCGGTGAGCCGGGGATAGCGCTTGATCTGCAGCCGCCAGCCCTGGTCGTCGGTCAGGTGCAGGTGCAGCCGGTTGAGCCGGTGGACCGCCAGCAGGTCGATCAGCCGCAGCACGAAGTCCTTCGGCATGAAGTGCCGGGCGACGTCGAGCATCACTCCTCGCCAGGAGTGCGCGGGCCGGTCGGTTATCCGGCACAGCGGCGCCTCGGGGCCGAGCGCCGCCAGGGTCCGCAGGCCGTAGAAGCGCCCGGCGGGTCCTCCCGCCGCCAGCTCCGCGCCGCCCGGCGTGACGTCGATGCGATATCCCTCCTCTCCCAGCCGGGGATCGTCGGGCGCGTGCCGTACGAGGCCGTCGTGGAGCGTGACGGTTCCCCCGAGCACGGCCGCCTGGCGGGGCCGCGGAATCATCATCTGGGTCATCCCTTCACCGCGCCCGCGATCATCCCGGAGGACACGCGGCGCTGGAGCACGAGGAAGACGAGCAGGACGGGAAGCATGAACAGCGTGGCGGCGGCCATCGTGGCGCCCCAGTCGGTGCCGAAGACGTTGGCGAACCCGGACAGCCAGATCGGCAGCGTACGGTCGCCCTGGTCCTTGATCATGAGTGCGTTGGCGAAGGCGAACTCGTTCCACGCGGTGATGAAGCCGAACAGCGACGTGGACATCAGGCCCGGCGCGAGCAGCGGCAGCACCACCCGGCGGAACGCCTCGGCGCGGCCGCAGCCGTCCATCAGCGCGGCCTCCTCCAGCTCGGGCGGGACCGCCGCGATGAACCCGCGCAGCGTCACGATCGTGAACGGCAGCGTCGTGACGAAGTACACCAGCGTCAGCGTCGGCAGCCGGTCGAGCATGTCCGCGTCGCGGGCGATGATGTAGACCGGCACGAGCAGCGCCGACCAGGGGGCGGTCTGGGCGACGAAGACCATCAGGATGAACCCGCGCCGCGCCGGCCAGCGCAGCCGGGCCACGGCGAAGGCGGCCGGCAGCGCCACGACCAGCGCGAGCACCACCGCGCCGAGCGTGACCGCCAGGCTGTTGCGCCAGAACGTCCAGAACCCGGGGGCACGTACGGCCGTCGCGAAGTGGTCGAGGGTCGGCCGGGCGGGCCAGAACGCCGGCGTCTCGGTCAGGATGTCCACCGTCGGCTTGAACGCGGTGATCACCATCCAGTAGACGGGGAACACCGACACCGCCAGCACGCCCACGGCTGCCAGGTTGAGCGCGGCCCTCCTCACGCTCCCTCCTCCCGGAACATCCGCCGCAGGTGGACGACCAGCACCGCGAGCAGCATCAGCACGGTCAGCGTGGAGACGGCCGACCCCAGGTCGTACCGGTGCAGCGACTGCGCGATCTGGAACGCGTAGACCGGCAGCGTGGCGGTGGCGCCGCCGGGGCCGCCCTTGCTGATCGCCCAGATCTGCGCGAAGCAGGTGAGGACCCAGATGACCTCCAGCGACGTGATCAGGCCGAACAGCGGGCGCAGGATGGGAAACGTGACCCGGCCGAAGACCTGCCACGGCCCGGCCCCGTCGATCCGGGCCGCCTCGTACAGCTCTCCGGGAATGGTGGTGAGTCCGGCGTAGAGGGTGAGCGCGGCGAACGGCACCGACTGCCAGACCACCAGCGCGACCAGGATCGCGAAGGTCGCCCGTCCGTCGGCGAACCACGTGTAGTCGCGGAAGGAGTCGAAGCCGAGCCTGACCAGCACCCAGTTGACGACGCCCAGACGCGACTGGAAGAGCCACTGGAAGATCGTCGTCGCCGCCAGCACCGGCGTGGCCCAGGTGAGCACCATCCCGCTCATGACGGCCAGCCGCATCCGGCGTCCCAGGTGTGGCAGCATCAGCGCCACGGCGGTGCCGATCACCATGATCAGTACGACGTTGGCGGCGGTCCACAGGAAGGTCCGCCGTACGACCGCCCAGAACTCCGGCCCGCCGAGGGCCTCGCCGTAGTTGGCGAGGCCCTCGAAGGCCGCCCCGCCCCTGATCAGCTCGCCCAGCCGGAAGTGCTGGAAGGAGATGACGACGCTGCGGGCCAGCGGGTAGACGAGCAGGCACGCGAAGGCGGCCAGGGCCGGGGCCACCAGCAGGTACGGCCAGAGCGCGCCTTTTCTGCGGGTTCTCGCCTCGGCGAGGAGAGCGGGACGGGCCGTGCGGGCGAGGGCACGCGCCATGTCAGGACCTGGTGTTGAGGATCGTGGTGATCACGCCGGAGGCCTCCTTCGCCGCGGTGGCCGCGTCCCCTCCGGTGAGCACCTTGGTCATGTACTCCTTGATGACGTTCCTGGCCTCCACGGCCGCCCAGTTGGGCGAGTTGGGCGTGGCGTGCCCGACCGCGGCCCCCGCCGCCATCGCCGCGGTGGCCTCGTCGCCGCTCAGGACACCGGCGAACGAGGTGCGGTTGGGCACATAGCTCATCTCCTTGGCCATGTCGAGCTGGAACTTCTCCCCCGCCAGCGCCTTGACCACCTCGTACGCCTCGTCGGGGTGCGCGGACGCCTCGGGGATGATCAGATCGGACCCTCCGGTGAAGACGGCGCCCGGCTTGTCCGCTGTCTTGCCGGGGATCGGAAAGAAGCCGAGCCTGCCCTTGAGGTCCGGGTTCGCCTTCTCGATCGCGACCGCGCCGCCGGGCGCGGAGATGATCTGCGCGACGTCGCCCTTGCCGAACACGTCGGCCTGCGGCGGCCTGGCCTCGTCGGAGTCCCTGGGTCCCTTGCCGAGCGCCTGGAGCCGTTCGTAGAACGCCATCCCGGCGAGCGCCTGCGGCGTGTCGAGCGTCCCCTTCCACTGGCCGCCCTCTTCGACGGCGAGGTCGCCGCCCTCGTCCCAGACGAACCCCGCGAGGGTGTACCAGTTCTGGCCCGGCAGGTAGATGCCCTGCACGCCGCCCTTGTTCAGCTTGGTGGTGACGTCGATCCACTCGTCGCGGGTCTTCGGCGGGGAGGTGACACCCGCCTTGGCGAACAGGTCCTTGTTGTAGACGACCACTCGGTTGGCGGCGTACCAGGGGATGCCGTACTGCCTGCCGCCGATCTTCCCCGGCTCGGCCAGGCCGGGCAGCCAGTCGGCGCCGCGGAGGTCGGCGACCTTGCCGGTGAGGTCCCTGACCCCGCCGCTGGCGGCGTACTCGGCGACCTGGGTGTTGCCGACCTCGATGACGTCGGGGGCGTCCTTGCTGGCCAGCGCGCTGGTGACCTTCTGCCCGATGCCGTCCCACTCCTGGATCTGGACGTTCAGGGTGATTCCGGGATGCGACCGCTGGAAGTCGTCCGTGAACCGCTTCACGATCGCGTCCGACAGGCTGTCGCGCATGAACCACACGGTCAGCGTGGTCGTACCGGTCTGTCCGGATGTCCCGGGCTCGGACGCCGAGCCGCAACCGGCGAGCGCGAGGCTGAACGCGGCCGCCGCGGCGAGGAGGCGTAACCTCATCGGTCCTCCCAGTGGTCAGTTATTGGTAAACCGTTGAGAGGAGAGTGGTCTTAACCAGTCGGGCTGTCAAGAGGCGATATTTCGGGTTATCACCAGGCCGAGATGGGGAGGAGTGGTCAACTACTGGTAAGGTCTGGGGCGTGCAGAGACTTCCAGCGGGCCTCAAGCGCGACCGGGTCAGAGACGTCCTGCTCGACCTGATCGCCGACAAGGAGCCCGGCACCGCCATCCCCTCGGAACGCGACCTGTCCCGGGAGCTCGGCGTCTCCCGCCCGACCCTCCGCGCGGCGATCGACGGGCTCGTACGGCAGGGCATGCTCGTGCGGGAGCACGGGCGGGGGACGTTCACCGGCCGCCGGAAGGTCACCCAGCCCCTCGCGGCCGGCGACGACTCCTTCCACGCCCCCGCCGCCGAGGGGAACTGGCTCAGCCGCATCCTCGAGTTCGACTCGGCCCCGGCCACCGCCCGGCTGGCGCACCGCCTGCAGGTCTCGCCCGCCGACCCGGTCCTGCGTGTCGTACGGCTGCGTCTGGTGGACGACGAGCCGATGGCGATCGAGCGCATCCACCTGCCGCACCGCCTGGTCGAGTCCCTGCGGCCCGAGGACATGGTGTCCGGGTCGTTCTACCGGTTCCTGCGCACGAGGTTCGGCGTCGACGTCCGCCGCGCCACCCAGAGCATCGAGCCGACCGTCACCGACGAGACCGAGGCCGAGCTGCTCGGCGTCCCCCAGCACGCCCCCGCCCTGCTCATCGAGCGCACGGCCCGCGAGGCCGGTGGCCGGGTCGTGGAGTTCACGAGGTCCATCTACCGCGGCGACCGCTACCGGATCACCTCGGAACTCCACTTCGACGACTCCTCCGGCTGACCGCCGAAAGACAGTCACTCACAGTGGTCGAGATGTGCGAAAACAGTGATCGGGAGGTCTCTGATCGGCCACACTGGGTGCCGCACACCCCCCAGAAAAGGCGATGGGGAGAGGCCCTTCCGGGCGACTCCCCTGCCTAAGTTCCTCTTGAGAGTACTTTCCCCGGAGGGCTGTGCGCAACCAGTAACGCCGCAGTCACTCAGCCGAAGGGGTATCTCGCCGATGGGAGCCATCAGCAGCAGGCCTGAAACCGGGGCTCTGGTCAACGCTCGGATCCAGGAGTTGCTGGAATCGTGGCGTCCCTGGCAGCGGCGCCTGTGGGACGTGGGCACGGTGCTCGCCCTGCGCGAGGCGGTGGAGGCGGCCGACTGGGTCGGACGCCACGTCCTCTCGCAGGCCTCCCTCGCGTGGTACGCCCGGGAGTCGCTGCTTCCCAGGCTCAGGACCGACAGCGCCCTGGGGGACGGGCCGATCCGCCGGCACCTGCACCAGATCTGCGTCAGACCGATCAAGCCGGGCGCCCGCAGTCAGCGCGCGCTGGCGCTCCTGTCGGACCTCGTGGCCGACGGCTATCTTCGTCGCTGGCGTGATCTCCTTACCTCCGGCCGCGTTCATGTGGAACGTTCCGCCCGGTGTATCGCCGCTCATCTACTGGACGAGGGTTTCCATCAGGATTTCCTCCGGCGTGAGATCAAGACACGGCTGGCCGGATCGGCCGACCCGGCCGACCTGATCGATTTCCTCATCGAACTTGAGTCACGCGGAGCCCATGAGTACGAAGGCCTGATCGTCATCCAGGACAAGGTGCCCGCGCCACAGGTGGCGAGCAAATCACCTCACTGGGTGGCCAGGGAGGAGGTCAGCCACCTACTGGGGACGGCATTTCCGCACATGGAACATGTGAGAGCGAGCGGAGGCCTGCTGTTCCGCGTACGGGCTCGCGACCACGTCTCGGCGGTGCAGCAGGTGACCGAGTCGTTCGACCGGGTCCGCAACAGGGTGCGTTACCGGCGGGGGCAGACGGCGCTCGACGTCTATCCCAAGGTGTTCATCTCGGGGCTGGCCGAACCGCAGGACTTCCGGCGGGGCGACCCGGCGGTGACCGTGCTGTCGCTGGAACGCGTCGGCGTGCTCTACGACCTGCCCGACGCCGGCGCGCACGGGCTGCGCATCGACGACGCGCTCGAACTCGCCGCGCCGCTCACGGAGAGCTCGCCGAGCACGGCCGTGGCGGGAGCCTGGGCCGCCGTCGAATCGCTGCTCTTCTGCGACACCGACGAAGCCGATCGCGAGGAGGGGCGGGCGGTGGCGGCGGACCGGGCCGCCGCGCTGGTGGCGGCGGGCTGGCCACGCGCCGAACTGACCGCCCTCAGCTACGACGCGCGGATCCGCGAGGAGGACCCTCGCCTGTGCCGCGACCTCGACCTGATCGGCGGCAACAACCGCGAACGCGCCAGGCGGATGGTCCGGTGGCTGAGCGCGGAGCCGGTCGTGCGCGTGGACGACCCCGTGACCACGGCCGCGCTCGGCCGGATGCGCGAGCTGGTCGCCGCACCGTCGGTGACCCTCGGCCGCGTGGAGCGCTATCTGCGCGGTTGCTTCCGGCGCCTCTACCGCCAGCGCAACATCGTGCTGCATGGAGGTTCGACGCGATCGATCGCGCTGCCCTCGACCGTGCGGACGGCCGGGCCGCTCGTGGGCGCCGCCCTGGATCGACTCGCGCACGGTCACGCGGTCTCGGGCGTCGCTCCGCTCGACATGGCCGGCCGCGCGGAGCTGGCCCTGCGGGTCGTGGAGGACGCCGACGGCTGGGGGCCGCACGAGTTGCTCGACGCCTGAAACCGGACGTACGGCGGCTCGTGCCGTCGGCGTAGACGTCGGCCGGCGCCGCTCGGACGCCTGCCGCGGCCGGTCGTCGTGGCCTCGGATCAAGCGCCTCCCCGGGTGACCTTGGCGCGTGGGTCGAGGACGGCGCGGTCGGCGGCGGCCCGGCCGGAGATCCAGCCCTCCCGGTTGCTGATCGCGCCCGCGCCGACCATGGTCAGTGTCGGGAAGAGCTCCTCGACCCTCGCCTCGACCTCGGCCTCCCGGGCCGCCAGCACCGGCAGCAGGTCTCGCCCGGTGTCGGCCGCGGCCTCCCGCATCGCCTGTCCCGCCGCCTCCCGCAGCCGCTCGCCGATGCGCTGGGCGTACGCCGCGAGGAACGACTGCCGGAACGACCGCGTGCGGGAACGGCCGAGGCCGTCACGGCGGGACCCCGCGAGCCTCATCGCCGTCGTGGCCTGCACCAGCAGGGAGGTGAACAGCACCTCCACCGCGGCCAGGTCCGCGGGGAACCCGAGCACGGTGGCGAACCCGAAATGCCGGCTCCATACCGAACGGCAGTGGTTGGCCGAGGCGATGACGTCCAGCAGCATCGCCTTCGGGCCCTCGTAGGGCGCGTCGACGCCCAGCCGGCGTCCCTCCGGCCGCCCGGCTCCGCTCTGGCCGGCCGTCCGGGCGGCCAGCAGCGCGGCGTCGATGCTGTGCCGGGCCATCAGCGACTGGGCCGCCGCGGTGAACGTCTCGGCCTCCGCCTCGAACTCGGTCGACTCGGCCTTGGCCAGCAGTGCCCGGACCCGGGCGAGCATCCGCTCGTCCACGGCGCCGCCACGGGAGCCGGGCGTACGGCGGGCCGTTCCCGGCACCGGGCACAGCCGTTCCAGCGGCGGCAGCGTGGCCAGCAGGCGGATCACCCGCAGCGCGCAGGCGACCATCCCGATCCGGTCGCCGTCCTCGCGGAGACATTCCTCGTCACGGCCCCACCACACCGTCGCGCCGAGGGCCGCGAGCTGGTCCAGCCAGCGCTCGTCCACCGTCGCGGCGGCGTAGGCCCGCATCTCGGCCGCGACGGCGTCGGTCACGAGGCGGACGTGCCGGGCCTCAAGCCGCCGCCCGACCAGCCGGACGACGTCGGCGGGCTGCCAGCCGCGCTCCCAGGCGAGTGTCACGTGCCGGTTCAGCGCGTCCAGCAGGGCGCGGTCCACGAGTGCGCGCAGTCCCTGGCCCTGCGCGAGGATCCGCACGCATCGCCGGAACTCGGTCTCGTCGCGGCGGCGCGCCGCCTCCAGCGCTGCCGACAGCAGCTCGGCCACCAGCTCCTCCGCCGCCCGCCCGGGGGACTGCGACGACCAGGGGAAGCTCCACGCGGCCTCGCCCGGCGGCCCGAGGCTCCGCCGCCGCGTGTCTTCCCGCTCTCCGGCTCCACGCCGCCGGTTCGCCCCGATCATCCGCTCGCCCTCCCCCGATCGGCGCCCTCCGGCGGCCCTCGACGGCCGCCCGGCCGGGTCGTGCGAGCGATTCTGTCAGGCCCGGCCACCGGCTCCGTGACGTTGTCCACAGGCGTCACAGGGGCCCGAGCAGCCGGAAGCGTTCGGCCACGATCAGCGTGTCGTCGTCGATCACCGGTGGTCCGCCGAGGACGGCGGACATCTCCGGGCCGGTCCAGAAGCGCTCGTGGGAGGCCCTCCACTGGGCGACGGTGTCGTACCCCTCGCCCTCGTCGCGGGCGAACGCCTCGTCGACCTCGCGGATCGGCAGCACGCGCACCTGGGTCGTCTCCAGTAGCGCCAGGCGCCGCCCGGCGGAGTCGATCAGCGCGGTCCACCGGCCGGCCACCGGGAGGGGGTCGCCGCAGTGCTCGTAATCCGCCAGCAGGCCCGCGGTGGCCGTCTTGTCCCCGCTCAGGATCGCCGCGACCAGACGCTCGCGCAGCGGCCCGGGAAAGGCGAACTCGGCCACCGGCGGCTCGCCCAGCGGGAAGAACGCCTCCGCTCGCCAGATCTCGCCGTCGAAGACCCGTAGCGTCACACCGCCGACGTACGTCGTCACGGGAGGCCCGGCCGCCTGACCCGCGTCGCCGGGCAGTCCCTCCGCGAGTGCGAGGTGCGGCGCCGCGAGCCCGTCCCCGTACGGCACGGCCTCCGGCCAGCGGCCCCCCACCGTCTCGGTGAGCTCGCGCACCGGGCCGTCCGGCTCCGGGGCGAGGTGGAGCACGCCCCGGGAGCGGCCGGCCTTCGCGAACGCGACCTCGAACGGCCGCCGCGCCGCGAACAGGTTCCGCAGGCCGGCGAGCACGCCGTCGTCGAGGCGCTCACGCGGCAGGAACGGATACAGGACGCTGACGTGCGCGGGCATGCCGTACGCCGGGGAGAAGCCGTAGCGTTCCCGCAGGCCCCGGACCAGGGGCTCGGCCGAGGGAACCTCCACCACCAGGGCGGTCTCACCGATCTCGAAGGGTGCCATGCCCGACATCCTGCCTTCGGAAGGTCACCCGGACGACCGGATGCATGAGTGCATCACGTACCCCTCTGGGCATTTACATGGACGATTCGGCCAGATTAAATCTTTATTTCCAGATACATAGTGATCTGGGCCACATTGGTGCCGAGCCTGATCGTGCGAGGAGTGGTGCCCGATGGTGTTGTCGCTGGTGCAGCGGATGCTCTCCGCTCTCGGCCAGGGGTTCGTACGGCTCGGACGGTACTGGGCCGCCCAGTTCGGCGTCGCCTGCACGCTGACCTGGGCCCCCGACGCGGCCCCCCTCGCACGCGAGCAGGAGGAGGAGACCGAGCACTGGGACTGGTCGATCCCCTACCACTGGTACGAAACCTCCCGCTGACACCGCGCCGCCGCGAACCGGCCGGCCCAATGTTCCGGCGGATCGCCGTTCACCGCTCGATACTGTCCCCATGAAGGACGTCCGTTGCGAACGCTGCGATCTGCCCGTGGGTTTGGGCTGCTCCTGCCGGGGAGTCTCGCCGAAGGCGCTCGTCCCCTTCGAGATCCTGATCTCTCCCAGTCGATTCGCCCACCTGCCCGGAGGATGCGGCCACACGGCCAGCCCGGAGACCATGGAACGCGACTGGGGACGGGTACGTGATCCTCGACCGGGCTCGTGGCTCGGCATCGGCCCCGACACTCCCCTGCGAGCGCGGGAGGGAAACCTGGATGCGTTCGCCGTGCGGCGATGCCAGGACTGCGACAACGGATTCCCCGGCACCGGGTGACGGTGGCGGGTGGCCGCGCGGTCGGGAAGCTCCGGCGGCGAGCCGGCGGCAAGAGACGAAGTCAGGGGCCCCGCACGCGGAAGGCCCAGGCCGGCTGTGCCGGCCTGGGCCTTCTTGTGTGCGCCGCCAGGGACTCGAACCCCGGACCCGCTGATTAAGAGTCAGCTGCTCTAACCAACTGAGCTAGCGGCGCCCGCCCCATAAGAGTAGCGGCATCCGGAGGTGTTCCGCGCCACGGCGCGACCGATCGCGGCGGATGGCGGGCGACCAGATGATGTCCTGCCCTTACGTGTCCGGGATGTTCCCCTTCTCCCGTTCGGGTACGGAGAGTGACGACGAAGGGAGTGAGCACCATGACACCGGATCTCTGGTCGTATTCCGACACCGTGAGCGGCACGGGGCAGCAGATGGACATCGCCGGATACGACGTGCAGGCCGTGGACGGGAAGATCGGCTCCGTGGACGAGGCCACCTATGAGGCGGGCCAGAGCTACATCGTCGTGGACACGGGCCCGTGGATCTTCGGCAAGAAGGTCATGCTCCCCGCGAGTGTGGTGACGAGGATCGACTTCCAGGATCGCAAGGTCTTCGTCAGCCGCACCAAACAGGAGATCAAGAACGCGCCTGAATTCAACGAGGCGGCGATGAGCGAGCCGGGCTACCGGGACCGCGTCGGGGAGTACTACGGGCGTTTTCCCCGCACTTCGTCCATGTGACGGCGGAAAGGGGCCGCGCCGCCACCGCGGCGCGGCCCCCTTCTCCTCTTCCCGGAGACCCCTCCCGGCCCCTCCTCCGCATGGACCGGGACGGCGGCCGGAGCGGGCCTCTCAGGGCCAGGTGCTGTCGGGCCTGGGTGTCGTAGGGGCGATGATGTGCAGCCGCTCCAGGAGCGTGACGAACGTCGAGGCGTACGGCGACGGCGCGGCGACCGAGGCGACCCGGTCCCAGTCGACCTGCTCCCGCATGGCACGGACCATCGGCAGCAGCGAACCGTAGTCGCAGGCGTGCTCGGACAACGGCAGTATCCAGGAGATCACAAGATCGGTGGCTTCGAGGACGGGCAGGCTCAGCGCCGCGGTGTTGATCGGCTCGGCTCGAGCGATCATCGCCTCGGTCACCGGCCTGTCGGCGAGTGAGAAGATCAGGTCGACGAGCACGCCTTCCTCGTCGAACGCCTTGACCAGCCAGTCCTCCGGTGGTTTCGCGGTCCGGAAACCCAGGCTCTCCAGGGTTTTCAGCGCGAGCGGGACGTCTTCCTCGACCAAGGCGAAGTCGACGTCGTGCAGTGATGGCGCGGCGCCCCTCGCGTAGCCGGCGCAGCCTCCGGCCAGGGCGAAGCGCACCCCGGCCTCCTTGAGACCGGCCCCGGCGCGCTTGAGCGTTTCAAGAATCGCGTCGGTGACTTCGTGACTGTGACTACCCACTCACGTCGCTTGCCCAGCCATGTTCGCCGCAAACAATCCCGGGTAGAGCGCGCTCATGACCGAGACCCTCCAGGAGATCAAGCGCGAGTACGAGGGCGACGAGAGCCGTCCGCTCGCCTCGTACGCACGGGTTCTCGCGGTGTACGGCGGGGCCGTAGGGGCGCTGCTGGCCGCGGCGAAACTGACGGGCCACAAGTGCCCGGAGAAGATCAAGGTGATGGACCTCATGCTCATGGGGCTGTTCACGCACCGGCTCTCGCGGACGCTCGCGAAGGATCCGGTCACCAGCCCCATTCGCGCCCCCTTCACCCGCTATGAGGGTGTCTCCGGTCCGGCGGAGCTCAAGGAGCAGGTCCGCGGCCACGGACTGCAGCATGCCGTGGGCGAGTTGCTGACCTGCCCGTTCTGTCTGTCCCAATGGATCGCCACGGGATACGCGGCGGGCACGGTGTTCTTCCCCCGGGTGACCCGGCTGGCCGGGGCCACCATGGCGGCCGTGGCCATGTCCGACTGGCTCCAGCTCGCGTACGCGCGCCTGATGAAGGCCGCCGGATGAGCGAGCGGACCGACACCGCACGACGCGACTCCGAGCCGCCGTGCGGGGAGGCGGCATGAGCGAGGTGCTGGAGCCGTTGGAGAACACCGACGAGCACCCGAAGGAGCGCGTCGACCGCGAGCTGGGCGAGCTGCTGCAGGGTCTGCGGGTGGCCGCGACGGGCGTGCAGGTGCTGTTCGCGTTCCTGCTGACGCTTCCGTTCTCCGCCGGGTTCGAGAAGATCGACGCGACCGGGAACTGGCTGTTCTACACCGCGGTCGTGGCCGCGGCGATCGCGTCGATCTGCCTGATCGCTCCGGCGACGCAGCACCGGATCCTGTTCCGGTCGGGACTCAAGGAGCTGCTGCTGCACCGGGCGAACCGGCTCGGCGTGGTCGGCGGACTCGCCCTGGCCGTTGCCATGGCCTGCTCCACCGCCCTGGTCATGGACGCGCTGACCGGCGTGTGGCCGACGGCGCTGATCGGTGCGGGTGTGGCGCTGCTGTCCGGGTGGCTCTGGTTCATCCAGCCGCTCCTGTCGCTGCGCCTGGTCAGGAACGACGGCTGAGGAACCACCAGGAGAGCGCGACCGCGTGCACCGCGGTCGCGCTCTCGCGCGATCAGCTCGCTTCCCGCAGGCGCGGCAGGATCCGCGTCGCGTAGAACTCGAAGAACCCGTCCTGGTCCGGGCCGATCTGGTTGACGTAGACCTCGTCGAAGCCGGCGTCCACGTACTCGCGGATCGCGTTCAGGTGCGCCTCGGGAGAGGGTCCGCAGGGCGTGGACCGGGTCGCGGCCTCCTCCGTGACGAGCTGCGCGAGCTGCTCGAAGTGCCGGGGCAGCGGCAGGAGCTGTGCGGCCTCGCCCGGGATCCCCTGGTTGGGCCAGAGCCGGTGGACGGTCCTGCGCGCCTCGGCCTCGTCCTCCGACCAGCACACCTTCAGCCCGGCCGCGCAGGGTTTGCCCTCGCCGCCCGCCTTGTGGAACGCCTCCACCATGTCGGCGGCGGGCGCGGTATGGATGTAGCCGTCGCCGAGCCGGCCCGCGAGCTCGACGGACTTGGGCCCGAAGCCCGAGATGTAGATCGGCGGGGGCTGGTCCGGCAGCGAGTACAGCCGGGCCGTGTCCACCTCGTAGAACTCGCCGCGGTACGTCACCAGCTCACCGGTCCACAGCTCCCTGATGACGTCGAGGGCCTCCTCCAGCATGCGCTGGCGCTCCTCGGCCGGGGGCCACTGGTCGCCCAGGATGTGCTCGTTCAGCGCCTCTCCGGTGCCGACCCCGAGCCGGAACCTGCCGTCCAGAAGGATCTGGGCGGTCGCCGCGGCCTGGGCGATGATCGCCGGGTGGATGCGGATGATGGGGCAGGTGACGGCGGTGGTCACCGGTAGCGAGGTGGCCTGCGAGACAGCCCCGATGACGGACCACACGAACGAGCTCTCGCCCTGCTCGTCCAGCCACGGGTGATAGTGGTCCGAGATCCACAACGCCTCGAAGCCGGCCTCCTCGGCGAGTTTCGCCTGGCGGACCAGCTCCTTCGGATCATGTTCCTCACTGGACAGGAAATAGCCGAAAGTGGTCATGTATCACCACATGCCCGATTATTGTCAAGCAAACGTAACAATGAGCGCTGGTAAGGCAAATTCGATCGGCCCCAGGCCTGAATGATGTTACGTGGCCCTTTGTACGGGCAGTGGAGGGCCATGGCTACTCTGCTTTGGATCATCGCCGTGGTACTGGTAATCGCCGGGATCTACGTGATCCTGGCCCGTCGGGACATCCTCTGGGGGATCGTCCTCATCGTCATCGGATTCCTCGTCGGCCCCGGTGGCGTCAGTATTTTCAATCCCTAGTCGCACCTCACCCACCCTGCTCGCGGACACCGAGACGGCGGCCGGCCACAAGGGCCGGCCGCCGTCTCACGACTGAACGCTCAGCAATGGTCGCCGTTCAGGCAGTAGACGGTGTACGCGTGCTTGATGACCGGAAGGGCGACATTACGCACCCGGATGCCTCCGGGAGTCACGCCCTTTTCCGTGCCGGCGTGCGCGTGGCCGTGAATGAAGAGATCCGCGCCCTCGGCGTCGGCCGCCTCGGCCAGCATGTAACTGCCGAGGAACGGATAGATCTCCGGCGGCTCGCCCATCAGCGTGTCCTTGACCGGCGAGTAATGGCTGAGCACGATCTTGTGGTCGGCGTCGAGCTCCTTGAGCGCGCGCCGCCACCGCTCGGCGATCTCCTTGGTGTGCCGGACGAACGCCTTCGTCTCCGGCTCGCCGAACTCGCTCGCGCATTTTCCGGCGAAACCGCCGCCGAAGCCCTTGCCTCCGGCGACTCCGAGCCGTACGCCGTCGACGGGGATGACCGTGCCCTCGTCGTCGAGGACGGTGATGCCGGCGTCGCGGAGGAGGTCGATGATCTCCTGGTTGCAGTCGGAGTGGTAGTCGTGGTTGCCGAGCACGGCGACGACGGGGATGGGCAGGTTGCTCAGCTCCTCGGCGACCACCCGGCCTTCGGGGATCGTGCCGTGCCTGGTCAGATCGCCTCCTACCAGCAGCACGTCCGCGCGGCGCTCGATGCCCTCGATCTTCTTGCGATAGTGACCGCGCAGATCCTCGCCCAGATGGATGTCCGCGACGGCGGCGATCCGCAACTCCCTCACAGATGCTCCTCCTCTCCCGGCTCCCGCACCTCCACCAAGGTGATCTCGTTGTGCACCCGCAGGCCCGGAGCCGCTTCCCGGGCGACGTTCTCGATCTGGTGGCGCCGCTCGTCACAGGAGACCTGCCCGCGCAGATAGACCTCTTCTCCTCGCACATCCACCCGAATGCCCAGCTCGGTGGTCCGATCGTCCTCCGCGAGAGCCCGCTGGACGCGGGCCGCGACATAATGCGGCGTCTCCATCTCTTCCCCTCGTGTCCCCCTCGGTTCTGTATCGCTAGCGCTGCCCGGCCCTTGCCGGGCGAAACCAGGGGTTTGACAGGCGCTAGTGTGGATATGGTTCTTGGTATTCCTGGTGCCTAAGACGCAGGTACCTCCTTGGCGTGAGCATGCCGTGACGGAGGAGCGTCTTGGGAACGCGTGACCGGTTTTCACCCCGCCCCGGCCGAAGCACCGCGGGCACCGGAGGCACCTCTCACCGCACCTCTTCCACGGGCACCGCCTCCTCCGGCCGTCCCCACGACACGGCCCCCCACGACACGGCCCCCCACCTCGCGGCCCCCTCCGTACGGGCCGTCTACGGCATCCCCCACCGGCCACGCGCCACCGTCCCCGCGGG